>JBOGHY010000269.1:0-4189 GCA_050742375.1 Acidimicrobiales bacterium
GTGTCCAGCCGGCGGCTCTTCGATCGGGCGGCCGCCGACGGCGCAGTGATCTCCGAGGCCCCGCTCGGGGTCGAGCCGGCTGGTTGGCGCTTTCCCATGCGCAACCGCATCATCGCGGCGCTGAGCCACGTGCTCGTCGTGGTCGAGTCCTCCCGCCAGGGCGGAGCGATGCACACGGTGAACGCTGCCGACGAGATCGGCGTTCGGGTGCTGGCGGTGCCGGGCTCCGTCCGCAGTGCCCAGTCGGAGGGCACCAATCAGCTCCTGAAAGAGGGAGGTGCCGCGGTCGTCACCGACGCCCTCGACGTGATAGCCGCACTGGAGCTCGCCCTCGCCTCCTCAGGCGAGGCCCACCTGGCGAGCGTCCTTTCGTCCCGGCCACCCGGTCGTCCTGTTGCCGGTGACGCCGACTCGGCCGATGGGCTCTTTGGGCCGGAGCCGGCGAAGCGGCGCGCCGCCGGTGAGTTCGGTGAGCTCGAGCGTCGCGTGCTCGGCGCGCTCGAAACAACGGTGATCTCGCTCACCCGGATCTGCGAGCGTGTCGGCGCCGGAGTCGGAGTCGGTCCCGTTGCCGTGGCCCTCGCCCGCCTGGAGGAGCTCGATCTCGCCCGACCGGAGGGGGTCGGCTGGGTGCGGCTCTGAGCCGGCCGCATCCTCAGGAGAGCAAGGCGAGCGGATCGGCGCTCTCGAGGCCGAGGGCATCGGCCACGGCGGTATTTGTGCACGCACCCGCCACCGCGTTGATCCCGCACCGCAGCGCCGGATCTTGGCGCGCCGCCTCGGCGACCCCCTGTTCGGCGAGCGCCACCACGTAGGGGAAGGTGGCGTTGGTGAGGGCATAGGTGGATGTGTGCGGCACCGCGGCAGGCATGTTGCCGACGGCATAGTGGAGCACGTCGTTGGTGAAGTACGTCGGGCTCTCGTGCGTCGTCTCGTGCGTCGTCTCGATGCAACCGCCCTGGTCGACGGCGACGTCGACGATGACCGATCCGGGACGCATCGCCGCCACCATGTCCTTTGTGACCACGACGGGCGCACGGCCGCCCGCGACGAGAACGGCACCGATCAAAAGGTCGGCGTCCTGAAGGGCGCGCTCGATCGATCCCCGGTTGGAGGCGAGGGTCATGATGCGGCCTCGATGTATCTGGTCCACCCAGCGCAGGCGGTCGATGTTGCGGTCGAGCAGGAGTACCTCGGCCTCCATGCCCTGGGCGATCCAGGCTGCGTTCCAGCCCACGTGGCCCGCGCCGATGACGACGACACGGGCGGGCCGGACCCCGGGCGCCCCCCCGAGCAGGATCCCGCGGGTCCCGTTCCGCTTCTCGAGCAGGGTCGCCCCGACCTGGGTGGCGATCCTGCCGGCGACCTCGCTCATCGGGGCGAGCAGGGGCAGGTCACCCGTGGCGGTCTGCACCGTCTCGTAGGCGATGCCGGTCGTGCGCGCCTCGAAGAGCGCCTCGGCCACCTCTGGGTAGGCGGCCAGGTGCAGGTACGTGAAGAGAAGCAGGTCGTCCCGCAGGTAGCCGAGCTCTGACTCCTGGGGCTCTTTCACCTTGCAGACGAGCTCGGCCGACCAGGCCTCCTCGGCGCCCACCATCCGGGCGCCGGCGGCCTTGAAGTCATCGTCCAGAATGGACGAGCCCGCCCCCGCTCCGTTCTCGACGACCACCTCGTGACCGAGAGAGGTCAGCTCCCTCACGCCGTCGGGGGTGATCGCCACCCTGTTCTCGGCGGTCTTCACCTCGGTCGGGATTCCGACGAGCATCTCGTTCGCCTCCTGGCTCCAAAGGCTCCCGTGAGCGGTGGCAGATCGATCCACCGATCGACCGGTCGGCTCACGGGGCTGCACCGTTGCAGCGCCCTCGGTCGAAAGATATTGGCCGATCGGCCTCGGCCATGCCGGGCGGGCGAAGCCGTCCGGCCGTACGCAGATCCGAGATCGCAGCTCAGGGGTCGAGGTCTCGCTCGAGCAGCTCCTCGAAAGCTCGAGCCGCCCCGGCGGAGAGCAGGCCCGGGCATGGCTGCAGCCGGCGTCCAGCAAGTGTGTGGACCGGCTGCACCCCCCGGGTCGTCGAGGTGAGGAAGGCTTCGCCGACGCGCCCCAGATCGGAGACGCCTACGTCGGTCTCCCTCGCCCCTGTCAGCTCGACGACGAGCGAGCGGGTCACCCCTGCGAGGCAACCCGAGGACAGAGGTGGGGTGACGAGCACTCCGTCGACCACCACGAAGATGTTGGAGCCGGTCCCCTCGCACAGGTTCCCTGCGAGGTTGGCGAACACAGCCTCGTCGCAGCCGCGCTCTCTGACGTATGCGAGCGCCACGACGTTCTCGGCGTAGGAGGTCGTCTTCGATCCGACCAGTGCTCCGCGCTCGTTTCGTGGCCAGGGAGCGAGTTCGACCACCGCCCCGTCCCGGTCCGCCTCCTCGACGCCGGCCATCGCCACCACGAGGGTGGGCCGATCCGTCCCGCGGTGAGACGAGAGCGGACCGGCTCCTGCCGTGACCGTGACGCGCACCTTGGCACGCCCCGCTGCACCGCTGCCAACCACGGCCAAGACGGCCTTTTCTATCTCGACGCGCGGCGGCACTTGGATACCTACTAGTGATGCCGACCGCTCCAGACGGTCGAGGTGGCGCCGTAAGGCGAAGGGACGCCCACGGTGCACGAGCACGCTCTCGAAGACCCCGTCTCCCGTGACGAAGCCGTGGTCGAAGATCGAGATCTTTGACGCCTGCTCCTCGAGGAGCTCACCGTTCACGTAGGCCAAGCCCACGGTGCCGAGTGTATGGAGCATGACCGGTGGCGATCCAAGTAGGTGGCATCGCCACGATAACCTGGGTCGATTCCTGCCCAGATTCCAACTGAGCCGGGGCTCGAGGAGCCAGTTGCGCAAGCTCTGTCGGTGCCGGCTGCCCCGGCCATCGCGGCCCTGCCGGCCATCCCTGCGCCGCCGGCCATCCCTGCCACCCCGACCCCCCTCCTCGACTCGCTCAGGTCGCCCGATGACCTTAAGGCTCTCTCGCTTGCCCACTGCGACGCCCTCGCTGCTGAGATCCGCTCCTTTTTGGTCGAGTCGGTCTCGCGCACCGGGGGCCATCTCGGCTCGAACCTCGGCGCCGTCGAGCTCACGATCGCCCTGCACCGGGTCTTTTCCTCGCCAGTGGACAAGATCGTCTTCGACACCGGCCACCAGGGCTATGTCCACAAGCTTCTCACCGGGAGAAAGGACGCCTTTTCGAGCCTTCGCCAGCAAGGAGGGCTCTCGGGCTACCCCAATCGCTCGGAGTCCCCCCACGACCTCGTCGAGAACTCGCACGCCTCGACGGCCCTTTCGTATGCCCACGGCATCGCCGCCGCGATGGAGCTTTGCTCCGAGCGCGACGAGACCGGCTCGCCCTATGTCGTAGCCGTCGTCGGCGACGGCGCCCTCACGGGGGGCATGGCCTACGAGGCGCTCAACAACCTCGGCCACTCCGGCCAAAGGGTGCTCGTCGTTCTGAACGACAACGGCCGCAGCTACGCCCCCACCATCTCCAAGCTGTCGGGCTCGCTCACACAGCTGCGCTTAGACCCGCGGTACGTGCGGGCGCGGGAGGTCGTCCGGCACAGGTTGCGTGACCTGCCGGGTTCTGTGGCCTCCGTCGCCTACACGTCCATACATGGCCTCACCTCGGCTCTGCGGGAGGTGGTCGAGCCCCACGTCTTTTTCGAGGCGCTCGGCATCAGATACACCGGTCCGATCGACGGCCACGACGTCTCGGTGCTGGTCCAGGCCCTCGAGAGAGCGACACGGTGGCCCGGGCCGATCGTGCTGCACGTGCTCACGACCAAGGGCAAGGGCTATCCCCCAGCAGAAGCAGACGAGATCGCCTGTTTGCACGACTTGAAGGTGAGCCCGTCCCCAAAGGCACCGGCCCCCTCTGCCCTTCCGCGCGTCGGGCCCGGGACGGGCGATCTCGGCGCCCTGCCGGGACCGAGCCCGCAGGGAGAGTCCTACACCGAGGCCTTCTCGAAGGCGTTGTTGAAAGAGGCCGAAAAGAACGAGGCCGTCGTTGCGATCACGGCGGCGATGCCCGGCCCGACGGGGCTTTTGAGCTTCGAGGAGCACTTCCCGGGGCGCTTTTTCGACGTCGGCATCGCCGAGGCCCACGCCATGACGACAGCGGCGGGGATGGCGCTTTGTGGGCT
>JBOGHY010000270.1:0-7937 GCA_050742375.1 Acidimicrobiales bacterium
CGCCGGCCCTTCGGGGCGACGTGGTGGGGCCGCGCCTGGGTGGAGGCCCTCGAGGGCCGGGCCCGCCTCGACCCGAACCGCCTCCCCCGGGGCCGCACCTACGCACGCACCGGCGCCGTCGGGACCCTCGACATCGCCCCCGGCGAAGTCCGAGCCGAGGTGCAGGGATCGCGCGCCGAGCCCTACGAGGTGACCGTGAGGGTGAGGATGTTCTCGCCTGACGAGTGGCGCCAGGTCGTCGAGGTCCTCTCCTCGGCGCTCGGCCACCTGGCGGCTCTCCTCGACGGCGAGCTCCCGCCCGAGGTGGCCGGCGAGCTCGCCTCGGCCCGCCTCGACCTCCTGCCCGGAGCGGGCGAGGTGCAGCCGCGCTGCTCGTGCCCGGACTGGGCCGAGCCCTGCAAGCACTCGGCGGCGGCCTGCTACCTCGTCGCCGACGCCCTCGACGTCGACCCCTTCCAGCTGCTGTTGCTCCGCGGCCAGGGGCGCGACGAGCTCCTGGCGGCCCTCCGGGCACGACGGGCTGCGAGCGTCTCTGCCGGCGGCACGGGCACAGAAGACGGTCGCCCGCCCGCCTTCTCACCCCCGAAAGCCCCTCCTTCTCTCGAAGCCGACCCCGGCGTTCTCGCACGGGAGGTGTGGGCACGCGCCGCCGCGTCTGCGGCGAACGCGGCGCTCCCGCCGGTCCCGCTCCCGCCGCCGCGACCCGGGCGTCCGGCCGTGCTTGCCGTCGACCCTCCCGCCTCGAGCGGCCTTGGCGCCGAGGCGCTGCGGATGCTGGCGGCCGACGCGGCGGGGCGCGCCTTCGAGCTCGCCCACGGCGGCGCCTCGAGCGGGCTCGAGCTCTCCTACCGCGAGGATCTCGCCCGCCGGGCGGCAAGTCTCCTCGACGAAGGTCCCGTCGGCGTGGCGCGCCTGGCCGAGGTGGCAGCCCGGGTGGCCCTGTCCGGAAGGGAGCTCATGAGATGGGCGCTCGCCTGGCGCTCCGGCGGAGCCGAGGGGCTCTACGTCCTGCTGGAAAGCTTCGAGGCGGCGCCCGAGCTCCTCGCGCCGGGCAGGGCGCTTCTCGCCGCAGATGCCGACGGCACGGGCGCCGGGGACGGCATGGGCGCCCGGGTGACGGTCTGGCGCAACCGGGTGAGCCGTTCCGACCGCCAGCTGCGCCTCGGGCGCGACGGGCGCTGGTACCCCTACCGCCGCGCCGGCCGCGCCAGCTTCGAGCCCGACGGGCCCCCGATCGACGCTCCGGTCCTCGAGCCGCTCGACTACATGGCATCCGAGCCATGAGCCGGAGGGCGGAGATGGCGCCATGAAGATCTTCATCTCCTCGGACATGGAAGGTGTCGCCGGGGTCGTCGACTGGGACCAGTGCCGGCCCGGCGGGGCGCAGTACGAGCACTGTGTCGAGCTGCTGACGCGGGAGGTGAACGCCGCCATCGAGGGGGCCCTGTCGGCGGGCGCCACGGAGCTCGTCGTGAACGACTCGCACGGCAAGATGGCGAACCTGCGGCCGGACCGGCTCGCCGGTCGGGCTCGCTACGTCTCCGGCCGCTACAAGCCGATGTACATGATGGAGGGGCTCGACTCGAGCTTCGACGCCGCCTTCTTCGTCGCCTACCACGGCTCCATGGAGGCCGACGCCTCCGTGCTCTCGCACACCTACTACCCCGCCGCCATCGCAGAGGTCCGCCTGAACGGGACGGTGGCGGGGGAGTCCGGGATCAACGCTCTCGCAGCCCTCGGCCACGGCGTGCCCGTCGTGCTCGTGACGGGGGACGAGACGACGATCGTAGAAGCCGAGCGGTTCTTCCCCGGCGTCCAGTCGGCCGCCGTGAAGCGGTCGATATCTCGCTTCGCCGCCGACTCCCTTCATCCCGAGGCCGCCTGCGACCTCATCCGCGAGCGGGCCGCCGTTGCCGTGCAGGGCGCCTCGGCTGTACCGCCCATCGCGATCGACCTGCCTGTCACGATGGAGATCCGCTTCCGCACGAGCGATTACGCCGATCTCGCCGGCCGCGTGGGCGGGGTGTGCCGGACCGGCGCCCTGAGCGCCCGGATGGAGCACGGTGACCCACTCGAGCTCTACCGCAGCTTTGTCACCGTCGTGCTGTTGTGCCGGGGCCTCGTCGAATGACCTGGGGAAGGGCGCAAGCAGGCGGTCAGCTCTGGTCGACGGCGACGTCGACGACCGCGACCTTTCCCGCCTCGACGGCTCGCAGCGCCCGCCCGAGCGCCGCCTCCAGCTGCTCGGACGTCTCCGCCCGCTCGCCGTGGGCGTGGCATGAGGCGGCCAAGGCGGCGAGATCGGGCCCCCGAAAGCGTGTGGCGACGGCGTCGCCCGAGGTCGCCGAGTAGCCCTTGGGGAACAGCTCGTAGACAGGAAGGCGACTGGCGCGGTAGCCGCCGTTGTCGAGCACCACCACGAGGAAGGAGAGTCCCTGCTCTGCGGCCATGGTGAGCGCAGACGTGGGCACTCCGAAAAGGAAGCTGCCGTCGCCGCAGATGGCGACGACACGGCTCTCGGGCGAGGCGAGCTTCACCCCGATCGCACCCCCGAGCGCCCAGCCGAGACCGGGAGCTCCGGCGCCGAAGAGCGTCTTGGGGCGGGTGCGCACGAGGTGCTCGCGAACGACGTCCTGGTTCGTCACCGCCTCCTCTACGACCAGATCGTCCTCGTCGAGGACCCTGTTGAGCACGGCCATGACCTCCTCCGGAGCAAGTGCCGGACGTCCGTGTGCGGCAGCATCGGGCGGCTCTCCTGTCGTCGCAGGACGATCCTCCGTCGCAGGACGATCCTCGAACCAGGGGCCGTCGCTCCGTGCCGCGACACGGCGGGCGCAGGCGGAGGCGAGCGCGGGCGACTCGTCTTGTGCCGCCTCGACGGCGGCGAGGAGCTGGGAGAGCGCTACCGCCGCATCGGCGCGCATGCTCATGTCGAGGGGGAAGGTCCACAGCGGCATGCTCTCCTTGGACGGCTCCGGGTCGATCTGGATGATCGAGGTCGTCGCCGCCGGCGCCATGTGCATGGGCACCCAGGGCACGTCGCAGTCGACCACGAGCACGAGATCGGCGGCTTCGAGCGCGGAGCCGAGCGCCCGCCGGGAGGGCACTCGCCAGGGGTGGTCGGTGGCGATGTTGAGAGAGCGGCTCTCGCCTCCTTCGGCCACGAAGATCCCCGCCCTTCGAGCCAGGGAGTCGAGCGCGGCGAAGCCCCCGGCGCTACGCCCTGCTCGTGAGGTGACGATGAGAGGTCGCTTCGCGCCTGACAGCGCTCGGCACACCTCCCCGAGCGAGGCTGCGTCGAGAGCGGGGCGCGACGGCAGGGCGAAGCGGCCCACTCTCCCGGCAGAGAGATCTGGTGGCGCCATGAGCACGTCGCGCGAGATGGTGAGATAGCAAGGCCCGGCCGGCTCGCCGGCGGCGAGCTGGAGGGCGCGGCCCACCGCGCGGGAGAGGACGGAAGGACTTACCACCTCGAAGGCCCACTTGGTATAGCCGCGCACGATCCCGGCCTGGTCTGCCACGTCCTGCTGCCAGTGGATCGGCTGCGAGCGGCCGCCGGGTGAGCCGGGGTCCTCGCCGTAGGGCGTACGGCCCGCCATGACGACGACCCCGGCGCCGTCGCGGTAGGCGTCGTGCATCATGGCGCCCAGGTTCTGGGTGCCGGCATCGACGTGGACGAAGACGCACTGAGGGCGCCCTGTCACCTCGAAATACCCGTGCGCCGCCGCCAGAGAGACGCTCTCGAAGGTCGATCCCACCACCCGCGGAATGGTGGCGCCCGCCTTGCCCAGGGCAAGCACGGCCTCCTGTATCGGTGCCGAGTCCGTCCCCGGGTTCAAGAACAGGTGCTCGACGCCGTAGGCGCCGAGGAGCACGAGCAGATGCTCGGCCGTGGTGATCGGCGCGACGAAAAAGGCGCTCGGCGGCTCGCCCGCCGCGCCCGGCGTCGAGCCGACGGGCCTGGTCGGGGGCACCGAGTCGCGCCGGGCGACGGGACGGCCGCTCAGAGGTAGAGCAGCTTGTTGATCGGCAGGCCCTTCTCCTCGCAGTAGGTCTCGTAGTGGTTGATGAACCAGAAGACGTCGACCACCTCTGTCACGCGGTTCTCGTCGTCGAGGAACTCGAGAGGGCCGTTAAGCCAGAAGAAGGTCTTCATGCCCTTCTCTGAGTAGAGGGTGTGAGTCCTGCCAGGGCTCTCCCTCACGAAGTCCCCGGGGCCCGCCGTCCAGTCGTACTCGAGGTAGCGCCAGGTACCCTCGAGCGTGTAGCCAGAGACCGGGCCGCGGTGGCGGTGCCGCCCGAGGAGGCCTCCGGCGCCGACCCACAGCACGTTGGACGCCGAGCTCGAGCGGACGTCGAAGGTGAGGTGCCTGATCCAGACGTTCTCGACGAAGGGCACCCAGGGCGATACGGCCTCGTCGGCGCCTATGTAGCCCTCCTGCATGGCGTACTTGTCGCGCATCCTGTCCACCTTGGTCTCGACGTCCAGGTAGCTAGCCTCTGCCTCTTGCAAGGTCATCTTTGTGCCTCCTCTTTCTTGTGTCGTTACTTCTATCACCCGACCCTCACGAGCACCTTCATCGTCTCGGCGGGATGGCTGCGGGAGAAGTCGAGCGCCGCCCTCGCCTCGTCGAGGTCGAACTCGGGGCCGAGCCGGGGCGCGAGGAGCTCGCTTGAGGCGCCGACGAGGCGGATCGCCTCCTCGAAGTCCTCCCTCTCGTGGCAGCTCGAGCCGATCATGTCGAACTCCTTAGCGGTGAATGGCCCTATCGGCAGCTCGACGCTTCGGTCCGAGATGCCGACCACGACGACACGCCCCGCCGAGGCGACGAGCTCGACCGAGAGAGCGATGCAGCCCGGCGAGCCGGTGGCGTCGATGACGACCGCCGCGCCCTCGCCCGCTGTCCACTCCGAGACCCTCGCCGCGACGTCCTCGCCTGAAGGGTCGACCGTGACCTCGGCTCCGAGGGCCTCGGCGATCTGGCGTCGGGGCAGCAGGGGCTCGGCGAGGAGGACGCACCCGCCCCGGGCCTTGGCCGCCAGGCCGACAGCCTGGCCGATCGGACCACCGCCGAGCACGACGACCTGCTCACCGGGTCTGAGGGCGCTTCTGGCCACCCCGTGCACGGCGACGGCCATCGGCTCGACGAAGGCACCGAGTGCCGCTGGGAGGTCGCCGATCGGGAAGACCTGGTCCGCCGGCACGCGTACCAGCTCGGCCAGCGCGCCGTTCTCGTGGATCCCGATCAGCCGGAAGTTGTCGCAGACGCTCCTCCTGCCGATGCGGCAGGGGTAGCAGTGCCCGCAGGACCACAGCGGCCAGACCGCGACGCGCGCGCCAACCTCGGCCCGGCCTGCGGCACCCGGACCCACCGCCTCGACCTTCCCGGCGAACTCGTGTCCCTGGATGCGAGGGTAGAGAGCGTGAGCCTCTGACGCCGCCCCGAGATGCCCGGAGAAGAAGTGGATGTCCGAGCCGCACACCCCGACCAGCTCCGGACGGACCATCACGCCGTTCGCGCCGGCCTCGGGCTCTGCGACCGACATCACCTTTAGCCGGTTCGGCCCGAGAGTCACCGCCGCGCGCACCGGCTCAGGTGTGCTCTCTCGGGCCGAGCCCGGTGTCGGAGCCGTTCGAGGCGGCCGGGGCGGCGGCGCCAGAGAGCAGGTAAGAGGATTGGAGGAGGTGAGGGTTCTCGACGAGCTCGCTAGCGAGCCCCGAGAAGCGGAGGCGCCCGCCCTCCATGACGTAGGCGCGGCGGGCGATCGCGAGCGCCACCGTCGCGAACTGCTCGACGAGCAGGATGCCTACGCCCGACTCGGCAACCGAGCGTAGGGTCGGGATGAGGCGGTGGACGATGACCGGCGCGAGGCCCAAGGAGAGCTCGTCGATCAGAAGCACCCGCGGTCGCGAGACGAGCGCCTGGGCGAGGACGAGCATCTGCTGCTCGCCGCCGGAGAGGGTGCGTGCGTGCGCGCCGAGTCGCTTCCCGAGCTCGGGGAAGAGCTCGAGGGCAGCCTCACGGCCCGATCGCGCCTGCTCTCGGGAGAGCGCGTACGTCGCGACCCGGATGTTGTCGGCCACCGTGAGATCAGGCAGCAGCCGGCGCCCCTCTGGTACTACGGCGACTCCCGCACCCCGGATCTTCTCCGGGCGCGAACGGGCGAGGTCCCGTCCGTCCAGCTTCACCGACCCCGAGCGCTCCCTCAGCACACCGGCCACGGCGAGTACGAGACTCGACTTGCCCGCCCCGTTCGGCCCGAGGAGGGCGGTGATCTCGCCCGGCGTCACCTCGAGCGAGACGTCGCTGACGACGGGGCGTCCGCCCCGTCGCACCGTCAGGCCTTCGAAGCTGAGCACTCCGCTCGGGCCGCTCGGCGCGGTGCTCAAGCGACGTCCTCCTGACCGAGGTAGGCCTTCACGACTCTCTTGTCCTTCAGCACAGAGGCGGTCGGCCCGGCTGCGATGAGGTGCCCAAAGTCGAGCACGGCCGTCATCTCGCAGATCGACGAGACGAGGTTCATGTCGTGGTCGACGAGGACGACTAAAGCCCCGGTGTGCCGGGGGATCTCGCGGATGACAGCCGCCAGGTGCTCGGTCTCCTCGTCGGGGAGGCCGGCCGCCGGCTCGTCGAGCAGGACGAGGCGGGGACTCGCGACCACGCAGCGGGCGATCTCGACGAGCTTCCGCTCGCCCGCCCCGAGCGTCGCCACCTTCGCCGTCGGGCCGGCGCCGAGCCCCACGAAGGAGATGGAGTCCATGACGTCGCGCCGCCGCCTCCTGCCGGCGAGCTTGCACTGCTCGTGGATCATCGCCACGTTGTCGTAGACCGACAGCTCCTCTATCGCCTGCTCGGTCTGGAAGGTGCGCCGAAGCCCCCACCTGGCGCGGCGGTAGTGGGGCATCGCCAGCAGATCCTCGCCGAAGGCCCTCACCGTGCCTGCGGCCGGACGGACGAAGCCGCTCAGGACGTTGAAGAACGTGGTCTTGCCGGCTCCGTTCGGCCCGATGAGCCCGCAGGTGCTCGCCTCGAAGACCAGGTCGATGCTGTCGAGCGGGGTGACGCCCCCGAAGCGGACCGTGAGGCCCGAGACCTCCATCATGTGCCGCGGGCCTCCGATACCGCGCCCGCCGCGGCCGCCGCGGTCGCCGCGGCCTTCCTGCGCGCGCCGCCACGCAACAGCCCCGCCAGGCGCTTCAGGTCCTTCGGTGTCTGGTCGACGATCCCGCGGGGCGCCGTCGTGAGCACATAGAGCACACCGGCGCCGAACAGGATCGTGCTCCAGTCGTTCGACACCCCCCAGTTCTGAAAGAGCGCCGGCAGCAGCTGGATCAAGAGCCCCGCCACGACGGCGCCCCAGAGGCTGTAGGCGCCGCCCATGAGCAGGACCGCGAGGAGGGTGATCGAGCTCTGAACGGGGAAGCTGATCGAGTAGAGGTAGTGGACGCTGCCCGCCAGCACGGCACCGGCCACGCCCGTGACAAAGGAGGCCAGTGCCCACGCCCAGAGCTTGTAGAAGGTGATGTTGATCCCCGCCGCCACGGCCGCAGACTCGCTCTGGCGGATCGCCGCCCACGCGCGCCCTGGCCTTGCCCGCACGTGGAGGAAGACGAGCAGGAACATGAGCGCAGCCACGATGAGAGCAAAGCGGTAGTAGGCCGGGTCCCCGCTCGCGAAGGAGGGCCGCCTGATGGGCTGGGGGTGGACGGTGGTTCCGTTGTAGCCAAGAAAGCTGTGCCCGCCGTTCGGGAAGTTCGTCGTGGCGAGCACGACGGTGATGGCGCCTGCGAGCATGAGCGTGATGAGCGCCAGGTAGAGCCCTCTCACCCGCAGGGCTGGCAGGCCGATGACGGTGCCGATCACGAGCGTGATGAGTCCGGCGAGAAGGAGGATGACGGGGTAGGGAAGGGTGGTGGCGAACAGCAGGCGCGCCGC
>JBOGHY010000271.1:0-7797 GCA_050742375.1 Acidimicrobiales bacterium
CCGAGCAGGCTGCCGGTGGACACCGACTGGCCCACCTGCACGGAGGGCTCGATGTCCTCGGCGGCATAGACGACGAGGCCGGCGGCCGGGCCCGAGCTCAGCTGGTAGGTGATGAAAGTGCCACCGGGCCAGCCGCCGTTGTAGATGCTGAGCACGACGCCGGGGCCGATGGCGCGGACCGGGCCGAAGCCGCTGTAGTCGACCCCCTGGTCGATCCGCTCGGGCGAGAGCGCGCTCACGCCCGAGATCGGGTCGAGATAGCCCGAGGAGCTCGAGGGACCGGGGTTCTCCGGCGGGTCCGAAGCCTGTGTCGTCGAGGTGACCGTCGCCGCAGGCTGGGTCGTCGTCGTGGTGGTGGTGGTGGTGGTGGTCGTGGCGGCGGCTGCGGCGGCGGCCGCCGCTGCGGCCTCCTCCTCCTCTTTTCGGGCAAGGGCAGCTTCTTGCTTCCGCTCGGCGGCGGCCAGCCGGGCGGCTGTGAGCGCGAGGAGGTGGTTGAGGTTGCCTTTCACCGAGGTGAGGAGACTCTCGTCGGCCGTAAGGGCGGCGTTGGCGCGCAGCTTTGCCCGGGCCACGCGACGAAGCGTGGCCTCGACGGCGCGCCGCTCGGTCGAGAGGCGCGAGCGGTCCACCTCGACCAGGTGCTCGTCAAATTGCACGTTCGAGATGGCCTGGTCGAGGCTGCCCGCCGCCACGTCGGCGTAGACGGCGACCTGGCCCGAGCCGTTGCTCGAGGAGTTGAGCGCCTGCAGAGAGGAGGCCGCCCCCGCCCCCATCACATAGGCTCCGATGGCCGCCGCACGGAGCCGCAGCGTGGCACGGGTGGTGGCTCTGTGCTCGGCGGCGAGGCGGAGCGCCGTGGCGTCGAGCTCGCCCTTTAGGAAGGTGGCGCGCGTCTGCGAGCGGTCGTAGGAGACGACGAGGTGCTGGATGCGAAGCCCGTCGGCGACGATCCGCTGCTCGAGGCCCGAGATGCTGACGCGGTCCGAGCCGATGCCGGCGGCGCCGGCGCTGCGAGCGCCGAGGGGTACCGCGGCCAGCACCCCCAGGACCACGAGCGCCGCCAGGGCGGCGCGGACGAGGCGAGCCGGAGCGAGCGCGCGCCGCGGCCCTCGCGCTCGGCGACTCCCCACGGGAGAGCCAGGCTAGGTCGATTGAGCTGCGCTCGTCCAGCACCGCTTCACTTTGCAGTGCCTCGGACGCGTCCCGCGGGCGCGTCAGAGCCAGGGCGGGAGCTTGGGCAGCGGGCCCGACGCGACGATGCCCGAGGTGTCGCCCCTCAGCAGCCAGGCGGCCGCCGCCTGGGGGGTCCCGTGCACCTGGAGCGGCTCTGCGGAGCCGAACGAGAGGCGCTCCGCCGAGCCGTCGAGGCCGATCGACACGCCCGGAGCATCGTCGCGGCCCGAGAACCAGGAGACAGCGTCGACGGCGAGCGCCCTGGCGACGTCGGCCGGAAGGTCGAAGAAGCCTCCGCCTGCGGCGAGGTCGACGCCGTGCACCCAGACCTCTCGCACTCTCATCCAGGGGATATCCGCCGCCGGGATCGGGCGGTCCCTTGCCGTTCGGACCTCTGCCGACCAGTCCCTCACCGTCATGGCGGAGAGCTCGGCCGAGAGGGCATCCGCCCGCAAGAGGGCGTCGGCCCGGATCTCCGAGCCGGGACGGGCCGAGCCGGTCGCGATGGCTTGTGCGCGATGCGAGGGGCTTTCGTACATGGGGTGCTCGACGCCGGTGCGGGCCCAGTCGCACAGGTTGACGAGAGCATCGGCGTTGCGCGCCAGGTGCGAGGCGACGTGGCCCCGTGTCCAGCCGGGAAGCCGCGAGTGCCCCGCCAGGTCGTCGTCGGAGAGAAGAGCGAGCTGCGAGTCGAACCAGGCGCCGCCGGCGGCCATCCACGAAAGGCGAGTCTCGAGCAGCTCGGGGTCGTAGGCGGGCACGGAACGAACCTAGCGGGAGGCGCTCAAGCAGCAACGACTGTGCCCGCGACCTCGCCGAAGCCGATCGTCGTGCCGTCCGGCCCGGGCGCCGTGGCCGTGATGACGAGAGTGTCGCCGTCCTCGAGGAACGAGCGCCGCTCTCCCTCGCCAAGCTCGATCGGGTGCTCCCCCCGCCAGGCGAGCTCGAGGAGCGAGCCCCACTGCGTAGCCGCCTGCCCGCTCACCGTCCCCGAGGCGAAAAGGTCGCCCGTGCGAAGCGAGGCCCCGTTCGAGGTCATGTGGGTGACCTGTTGGGCCGCCGTCCAGTACATCGTCGCGAACGGCGGACGGGAGATCACCTCGCCGTTGAGGGACACCTCGAGGCGGATGTCGAGCCCGGCGGGCGGCTCCGAGGAGTCGTCGAGGTGCGAAAGGAGCGGCGGGTCGCGGGGCGGAGGGGCGGTGGCGGCCTCGTCGAGGGCGTCTATGGGCACCACCCAGGACGAGACCGAGGTGAGGAAGGACTTGCCGAGGAAGGGGCCGAGCGGCACGTACTCGAAGGACTGGATATCGCGGGCTGACCAGTCGTTCACGAGCACCACCCCAAAGACATGCCGGCGCCACTGCCCGAGCGCCACGGGCTCGCCGAGGGTCGAGCCCGCTCCCACGACGAAGCCGACCTCCGCCTCGAAGTCGAGCTCCCCACACGGGCCGAACACCGGACCTGGCGGCACTCCGCCCGCTCCCCCCCCGGTCGCTCGGCCGGCGACCGCACCGCCGCCGGTCGGCGGCCGGCGCTGACCCGAGGGCCGTAGCACCGGGGTGCCCGAGACGCAGACCGTCCCGGAACGGCCGTGGTAGCCGATCGGCAGGTGGCGCCAGCTCGAGGGCAGCGAGGGGCTCTCGGGCCGGAAGATCCGCCCGACGTTCGTGGCGTGCTGCTCGGAGGCGTAGAAGTCGACGTAGTCCGCCACCTCGAATGGAAGGAGCATCGAGACCTCCTCCAGGGGAACGAGGTGGGGCTCGACCTCGGGACGCAGGTCCGGCACCGAGAGCCAGGTGACGAGCGCCTCCCGCACGCGGTGCCATGCCGGCGGCCCGCCGGCCATGAAGGCGTTGAGGCTCGGGCGCGAGAGCACCTTCGCGTCGGGGTGGTTGCGCGTCCTGGCGGCGGCGCCGAGGTCGAGCACCTTGTCGCCGATGCGCACGCCAAGGCGTGGGACGCGAGCCTCGGTGCCGGCGCCCGGGTGGTCGGCGGCGGCCACGACGTAGGCGCCGTAGGGCAGGTTTTGGAGGCCATAGGGCGATCCGTCGGCTCCCTCCACCCAGCTCACTACCGCCTGCATCGAACACATCCTCTCGTCTCGTCGGCCCAGCGCAGGTTATTGGCTCGCCGGCTCGCTATCGTCTCGCACGATGCAATCCCAGATCGACCTCGACTCGGTGGTCGCGATCGACGTCCACACCCATGTCCACGGCTCGACGCGCCCAGGGGCGCCCCAGGAGATCGACGAGCACCAGAAAGCCTTCTACGACTACTTCGGCGCCGAGCCAACCCTGTGCACCGTGCACGACGTGGCGCAGCACTACCGGGAGCGCTCGATGCTCTGCGTCACCTTCACCCTCGACGCGACCACCGCCACCGGCGCACCCCCGGCGGTCAGCAACGACGAGGTGCTCGAGCTCGCAGCCGAGCACGCCGACGTGGTCATCCCCTTCGTCTCGCTCGACCCGCACACAGGCAAGGCGGCACTCCGGGAGCTGGAGCGCCTCGTCCGCACCGGCCTCGTGCGCGGCTTCAAGTTCCACCCGAGCGTGCAGGCCTTCTGGCCGAACGACCGAGCCTTCTACCCGCTCTACGAGGCCATCGCCGCCACGGGGTGCCCCGCCCTCTTCCACACCGGCCAGACCGGGATCGGCGCCGGCGAGCCTGGCGGGCGGGGCGTGCGGACCAAGTACGCCAACCCGATGTGCCTGGACGACGTGGCCGTCGACTTCCCCGACCTCACGATCATCCTGGCACACCCGTCGTTCCCCTGGCAGGACGAGGCTCTGTCCGTCGCCGTCCACAAGGCGAGCGTCTACATCGACCTGTCGGGCTGGTCGCCGAAGTACTTTCCGGCCAACCTCGTCCAGTACGCCAACACCCTGCTTCGCCACAAGGTGCTCTTCGGATCGGACTTCCCGGTCATCACCCCGGACCGGTGGATGGCCGACTTCGACAAGCTCCCCATCAAAGACGAGGTCCGCCCGCTCATCTTGAAGGAGAACGCCGCCCGCCTGCTCGGCCTCGGGCCGGGCGCGCCGGCGGCGGCGCAGGCGACCTGAGGCAGAGGCGACCGAGCCTTCTCAGCCGGCCAGCTGAGAAGGCGGCGGCGTGGCCGAGGCGCGGCGCGGGGCGGATCGCTGTTGTGCAAGGCTTCGGCCATGGTCGCGTCCGAGGAGAGGAAGAGCCCCTTTCCCCTTCCCTCCGAGGTAGCCGACGTGCCGGGGGGCGAGGGCTGGGCCTCGATGTACCCCTACTTCACGAGGTTCCAGCCGGCCGACGACGAGCGCTTTTGGTTCTACAACTCGATGCACTTCCCCGAGCCGATGCCCGCCTTCGACGCCATAACCGCCGAGATCCCCTACACCGCCATCGGGGCGAACACCGCTCGGATCTTCGTCTTCCCGACGACGCTCGGGATCGAGCATCGCATCCTGAACGGCCGCGTCTACATCACGGCCAACCCGGTCCTCGACCCGGGCGAGATCTCCCGCCGCCTCGACATCTTCCAGGAGCGGGCCGGCCACTACTACGGCAACTGGGAAGCGCTTTACGACGGCTGGAAGGGGCGCATGAAGGCGCTCATCTCCGAGATCGAGGCGATCGAAGTGCCCGAGCTGGGCGAGCACGAGGACTCGACCGTGGTCACGGAGGCCCGCGGCTTTGCGTCGAACCACCTCGTACGGGAGCGGTACCACCGCTGCCTCGACCTGTACTCGAAGATGTGGAACTACCACACCGAGATGCTGATGCTCGGCTTCGGCGCCTACGTCGTCTTCTTCGAGTTCCTGCACAAGGTCTTCCCCGAGATCCCCGACCAGGCGGTCGCACGGATGGTCGCCGGCGTCGACGTGATCATGTACGAGCCGGACGAGAAGCTGAAGCAGCTGGCTCGGCTGGCGGTCGAGCTAGGCCTCACCGATCTCTTCAAGGAGGACGCCGACCCAAAGGCGGTCTTCGCGGCGCTGCGCCAACGCGGCGAGCCCGGCAGCGCCTGGGAGGCGGAGTACGAGGCGAGCGCGGTCCCGTGGTTCCACGTCTCGACGGGGGACGGCTTCTACCACCACCATCGAAGCTGGAAGGACAACCCGGTGGTGCCCTTCTCCGCCCTCACGCGCTACGTGCGCCAGATCGAGGAGGGCGAGGATCTGAGGCGGCCGACCGAGCGATTGGCCAGGGAGCGGGACGAGCTCGCAGGCAGGTACCGGGCGCTGTTGTCGAACGAGGAGGAGCGTGGTGCCTTCGACCAGATGCTCGGGCTCTGCAGGCTGGTCTTCCCCTTCGTCGAGGACCACAAGTTCTACTGCGAGCACTGGTTCACGACCCAGTTCTTCGCCAAGATCCGTGAGTTCGGGCGCCTCCTCGAGGGCTTCGGGCTGCTCGAAGAGGCCGAGGACGTCTTCCAGCTCCAGCACTACGAGGTGGACCAGGCCCTTGCCGATGTGATGCTCGCCTGGTCGGCGGGATCGCCTCCGGTCGGCGCAAACCATCTGAAGCCACTCGTGGCCGAGCGCAAGTCCATCCTCGAGGCGCTGGCGACCTGGTCCCCGCCGCCAGCCCTCGGCCCGCTGCCCGAGGCGCTCAACGACCCTGCGGTGAAGATGCTATGGGGGATCACCGGAGAGACCTTGAAGACATGGGCGAGCGCTGCGGCACCGGACAGCAACGAGCTGGCCGGCTTCGCCGCCTCGCCGGGGGTGGTCGAGGGGCGGGCGCGGGTGCTCATGAGCGTGAACGACATCGGCCAGATCCAGTCGGGCGAGGTCCTCGTCTGCCCCGTGACGGCGCCGAGCTGGGGGCCTGTCTTCGGCAAGATCAGCGCCGCCGTCTCCGACATCGGCGGCATCATGTCGCACGCGGCGATCGTCGCCCGCGAGTACGGCATGCCCGCCGTAGTCGGCACAGGCACGGCCACGCAGCGAATCAAGACGGGCGACCTCCTGCGGGTGGACGGCAACGAGGGCCTCGTCACCATCCTGGAGTGAGGGTCGTCTGCGGGGCAACAGGGCGGTGAGCGGCCTAACCGTAGCCTTCGAGGACACCGGCTGTGCCGATGCTCGCCTCGCCGGCGGCAAGGGGGCCAACCTCGCAGAGCTCTGGCGCCTCGGGCTTGGCGTCCCGCGAGGGTTCGTCGTCACGACGGGGGCTTTTCGGCTGGGGGCGGAGAGGTTCGACCCGGCCGGTCGCTTCGCCGCCGAGATCGCCGGCCTCGACGCCTCCGACCTCGGCTCCGTCGCCGCCGTCACCGCCCGGATCCGCGACAGCATCCTCGAAAGCCCCCTCCCCAAGACCCTCATCGCCGAGGTGGAGGAGCGCTACTCCGCCGAGGGGGCAGACGGCGCAGACGGCGCCGACGACCCCGGGCCGGCTGTGGCGGTGCGCTCGAGCGCCGTCGGCGAGGACGGCGCCGGCTCCAGCTTCGCCGGGCTGCAGGAGACCTACCTGAACGTCCGCGGCGCAGGCGAGGTCGTCTCGGCCGTGCGCGCCTGCTGGGCGAGCCTCTACTCAATCGAATCCGTCACCTACCGCCTGCAGCGCGCCCTTCCCGAGGAGGAAGCGGCGATGGCGGTGGTGGTCCAGCTCATGGCGGACGCCCGGAGCTCCGGAGTGATGTTCACGAGATCGCCGAGCACGGGCGACCGCTCCGTCGTGGCGATAGAGGCCGCCTGGGGGCTCGGTTCTGCCGTGGTTAGCGGAGCCGTCACGCCCGACTCCTTCGTCCTTTCCAAGGTGACCGGCGAGATCCTGAGGCGACGCCTCTCGCCGAAGCAGATCCGCCATTCCTGCGGCGCCGGAGGCGGCTTGGTGGAAGAAGACGTCCCGCCCGAGCTTCAGGGCGCCCCCAGCGTGAGCGACGCCGAGCTCGGCCGCCTGCTCGACCTGGCCCTTTGCATCGAGAGCCACTACGGCTGCGCCCAGGACATCGAATGGTCGATCGCCTCGGAGGATCGAGACGGCAGGGATCTGCTCGTCCTGCAGAGCCGGCCCGAGACCGTCTGGTCGCAGAAGGAGACCCCCCCGGCCGCGGGGCCAAAGGCCAGAGCCTTCGACCATGTCATCGAGATGATGGGCAGAGGGTGAGCCTCTCCCCCGAGGAAGTGGACGAGATCGTGGCGCTGCTCGACTCGTCGGGCTACGACGAGCTGCGCCTCGACACGGGCCGCTTCGTGCTCAGCCTCCGGCGCCTGCCAACAGGATGGACGAGGGAGGAGGTGGTGGGCGAAGTACGGCCAGTGGGCGCGGATCCCGGGGGGGCGCCCGCCGCACCGGCCGAGCGGGCACCCGGCGAGCAGGCCGGCGCTGTGGAGCGAGACCCCGCCGGCACCGAGACGGTGGGCGTCGTGTGCCCGCTGCCGGGCGTGTTCTACCACGCGCCCAGGCCAGGGGCGCCTCCCTTCGTGACGGTCGGCCAGCACGTCGAGGCGGACACGGTCGTCGGCTTGGTCGAGACGATGAAGCTCATGAACGCCGTCGCGGCCGGCGTGAGCGGCAGCCTCGTGGAGATCTGCGTCGCCAACGGGGAGGCTGCCGCACAGGGCGCCGTGCTCATGCGCATCCGGCCCGACACCGGGTGAGAGTCCATCGACTCCTCGTCGCCAACCGCGGCGAGATCGCCGC
>JBOGHY010000272.1:0-6170 GCA_050742375.1 Acidimicrobiales bacterium
ACGACGCCCACGGACCAAAGGTCCGAGCGCACCGTCGCCGGGCTGCCCCGGGCGCGCTCGGGCGCAAGGTACATCGGCGTCCCGAGCACGGCGTTCACGATCGTGCGATCGTCGGCTGCAGAAGCTTGGGCCGCCTTGGCGATGCCGAAGTCGGCCACCCGGGCTGTGTCGTCCGGTCCGAGAAGGACGTTGGCCGGCTTGATGTCGCGGTGCAGGAGCCCGCTCGCGTGAGCTGCGGCGAGGGCGTCGAGGATGCCCGCTCCGAGGCGCCGGACGAGGCCGACGTCCATCGGCTGGCGCCCGACGAGCGCAGCCAGAGTCTCGCCGGGGACGAGCTCCATGACGATGAAGGCGCGCCCCTCGTCCTCTCCGGCGTCGTAGACGGCGACGATGTTGGGATGCGAGACCATGGCCGCCGCCTTGGCCTCCTCCTCGAAGCGGGAACGAAGCTCCGAGTCGCCCGCGAAGCTGGAAAGCAGCACCTTCAGGGCCACCGGGCGCGCCAGGCGCTCGTCGCGCCCGCGGTAGACCTCGGCCATGCCTCCCTGGCCGATCAGGGCCTCGACTCGGTAGCGCCCGGCCAGCAGCTGCCCGATGGCGAGCTGAGCGAGCGGCCCGCCGCGATCGTCCGTGCTCACTCGTCAGGATCGTAGGTCCATCGCCGGGAGCGACGCAGGGACTGCTGGCGCCGCCGCGCCTCCTCGCGCCGGGCGCGTTCTCCGGCCGAGGGCAGAGTCGCGAGGCGCTCGGCCGGCTCGGAGAGAGCCTCGGCGATTCGGGCCCCGAGGCGCTCGAGGGCCAGCCGCCGGTTGCGCCACTGGGAACGCTCGTCTGATACCACGATCCGCACCCGCGGGCCGAGGGTCTCGACGATGAGCTGGCGCTGGTGCTGTGTGAGCGACGGCGAGGACGCCGCGTCGAAGATCACCTCGACGCGGGTGTTGGACGTGTTGGCGTGCTGGCCGCCCGGGCCGCCGCTCCCGCTCCAGCGCCATCGCAGCTCGGAAGCCGGGATGAGCGGCCCTTGCCTCGGGATCTGGAGGTCGTTCGGATCGTCCGCCATGGCTTCTGCCCTGGTCGCCCTGCGGCGGGGAGCCTCAGGCCGGGAGCACGCCTTCGATGGCGCGCACGAGCGCCTCGGACTCGGGTTCGATCTGGGGCCGGAAGCGCCGGATGTCTGCGGCACCCGGCGCGACTAGGAATTTCTCGAAATTCCAGACGACGTCGCCCGAGTTGCCCTCCTCGTCGGCGGTCGCCGTGAGCTCCTCGTAGAGCGGGTGGCGCCCGCCGCCGTTGACCTCGACCTTCTCGGTCATGGGGAAGGTGACGCCATAGTTCGTGGAGCAGAAGGTCCGGATGTCCTCGGGGGATCCCGGCTCCTGCTCGCCGAACTGGTTGCAGGGCACCCCGAGGACGCTGAAGCGATCGGGCCCGAAGCGCTCTTGCAGGTGCTCCAAGCCCTCGTACTGCGGCGTGAGGCCGCACTTCGAGGCGACGTTCACGACGAGAAGCGCCCGGTCGGAGAAGCGGTGCAGGTCGAGGGGCGCCCCGTCGAGGGCGCTTATGGCATGGTCGTAGAGGGACATGGCGACGAGCCTACGACGAGCGCGAGCCCCGGCCGTCGCCTGGGCGTGTCATGGCGGTGGCGCCGTAGCGGGCCTCCCGGCGCAGGAAGCGGTCGAGCGCCCCTTCGATGCCGCCGCCGTCGTGCTGCAGACGGCGGAAGGCCATCACGAGCGACGGGAAGCACCAGAAGTCGCCGCAGATCCAAAGGATGCCGGCACCGATCTGCTGGTCTGCAAAGGGGCTGAAGGTGACGCCCGGCACGTGCGCGTAGACGCTGTACCAGGAGTCGGCCGTCAGCCAGGACATCGATATGGCGAGCACGGTCATGACGGCGTTGGTGGCGAGCAGGGCGTAGATCTGCGCCCCCGGGTGCAGGCGCGGGCGGAAGGGGTGCGACTCTATGAACTGCATCCAGAAGAAGAGCCCGGCGACGAAGAACGACCCGTGCATGAGCCAGATGTGCACGGCGGAGTTGCGCTCTGCGACGTCGAAGGGAACCGGGAGGTGCCAGGTGACCATGACGACGTTGAAGGCGACCACGGCCACCCACGGCGTGTTGAGCGCCCGCCCGACCTTGCGGAGCCAGGCGGTGCGGGGCGACACGAGCAGGGCCCGGCCCACCTTGCGGCGGACCTTGACCGGCAGGCCGAAGGCGAAGGTGACCCAGGGTGCCCCGGCGACGATGAGCATCGGGGCGGCGAACATGAGAAGGAGGTGCTGGATCATGTGCACCGAGAAGTATCGGTCGGCCTCGTAGTCGATCGGCGAGGCAACCGTGAGCGCCAGCACGGCGAGCCCTGCGTAGAAAGCAAGGGCGCGCCGGCGCCGGCGCCGGGCCCGCTCCGGGACCGACCGCTTCTTGAGACGGCGGACGCCGCGCTCGTTGATCAGCGCGATCACGGCCACTACGACCAAGAACGGGTCGAAGCTCCAGTGCGAGAGAAGAAGGTTCATCGGTGAGGTGCCACGTCCAGATTCGTCTAGCATCGTAGGGAGTCGCTGTCGAGCACGTGGGGGATAGATGGCGGACAGGAGCGGCACCCGCGGGGTCGCCGCCGGCGGGCTCGCCGCCGACCCAGAAGGGCTGCGCGGCGGTTCCGGGCGGCCGGCCGGCACTTGGAGCTCGTCCTCCAGGGGGCCACACCGCCTCGCTCTCGCGAGGGCGCTCCGCCGGCGGGCGGGCGAGCTGTGCGATCAGATGGCGATCGGGCCGGGGCTTGTCGCCGGTGGCATGGACGCCGACGCCGCCAGCCTCGTGGGCGACGAGCTGGAGGCCGTCGCCCACCTCGCCACGACGATCATCGGCCGCTGGCTCGAGACCGGGCTCTCGGCCACCGACGAGGAGATGGCGCTCCTTTGTGCCCCGGCCGAGCACGCCGCCGCCGGCAGGATCGGGGTGGCCGAGGTGGCGGTGCGTTACCTGCAGTGGCGAGATCTCCTCCTCGAGATCGTCGCCGACGAGGCCGGGCGGCTCGAGCTCGACCCGGCGGTCTGCCGCGAGGTCGACGCCGTGGTGCGGGCGAGCTGCGACATGAGCCTCGTGCGCGTCACGCGGACCTTCGACCGGCGGCGGTTGGCCCTCGAGGCCCAGCTGGCGGCTGAGCAGTCGAGGCTCGTCCACCGGGCATCGCACGACGCCCTCACGGGCCTGCTCAACCGCGCCTCCCTCGAACAGTTCCTCGAGAACGATCTCCGCTCGAGCGGCGGAGCAGAGGTGGCCGTGCTCTTCGTCGACGTCGACCACTTCAAGACCGTGAACGACCGGTTCGGCCACCGCGCCGGCGACGAGTTCCTCGTCGAGGTGGCGAAGCGCCTCACCACTCAGGTGCGCCCGGTGGATCTGGTGGCCCGCCTCGGCGGAGACGAGTTCGTGGTGGTCTGCTCCCGCTTCGGAGACGGGGACGCCGAGGAGGTCACGCGTTCGGTCGCCGATCGCATCGCTTCGGCCATGGACGTGCCCGTCGAGGTCGGTCAAAACGACTCGCTCCGCGCCACGGTGTCGATCGGCATAGCCCTCGGACGCCACGACGCCGCCGCCACGGTGATCGCACACGCCGACCGGGCCATGTACGAGGCGAAAAGAGCCGGCCGGGCCCGTTCGGTGCTCTACCGGCCCTCTACGGACGGGGCCTGACGCCCGGAGAGGGCCGGCGGTGCCCTCCTCAGAGCTTGGCCCAGGCCCGCGCCAGCACGTCGGCGAGGATGTCGTGGATCTCCTCGAAGTGCTCTTCCTCGCAGATGAGTGGCGGGGCGAGCTGGATCACCGGGTCGCCGCGGTCGTCCGCCCGGCAGATGAGGCCGGCCTCGAAGAGCGCCGGGGAGAGGAACCCCCGCAAGAGCAGCTCCGCCTCGTCGTCGCCGAAGGTCTCCCGAGTCGCCTTGTCCTTCACGAGCTCGATCCCGTAGAAGTAGCCGGCGCCCCTCACCTCTCCGACTATGGGGAGCTCGCTCAGGCGATCGAGGCTGGCGCGGAACTTGTCCTCGTTGGCCCGCACGTGCGCCGGGATCTTCTCCTTTTCGAAGGCGTCGAGGTTGGCGAGCGCCACGGCGGCCGACACCGGATGGCCCCCGAAGGTGATCCCGTGGGCGAAGCTCGCCCGGTCCTTCAAGAACGGCTCCATGAGCCCGTCGCGGGCGATCATCGCCCCGATCGGCGAGTAGCCGCTCGTCATCCCCTTCGCGCAGGTGATGATGTCGGGGACGATCCCGTAGCGCTCGCAGGCGAACATCTCGCCGAGCCGGCCGAAGGCGCAGATCACCTCGTCTGACACCATGAGCACCCCGTATCGGTCGCAGATGTCGCGGACCTCTTGTAAGTAGCCCGGCGGCGGGGGAAAGCAGCCCCCCGAGTTCTGCACCGGCTCGACGAAGACCGCCGCCACGGTCTCGGGGCCCTCGAACTCGATCATCTCGGCGATCGAGGCCGCGCACCTGAGGCTGCAGGCGTCGAGATGGCTGCAGTCGCCGCAGCGGTAGCGGTTGGTGTTCATCACCTTGCGGGCGCCGGGGACGAGAGGCTCGAAGGGCTGGCGGGCAGAGGGGATGCCGGTGATGGAAAGGGCTCCGAGGGTGGTGCCGTGGTAGGCGATGGAGCGGCTCAAGACCTTGTAGCGGCTCGGCTGGCCCGTCGCCTTGAAGTACTGCCGGGCGAGCTTCCAGGCCGACTCGACCGCCTCGGATCCTCCCGTGGTGAAGAAGATCCGGTTCAGGTCCGAGGGGGCGTAGTCGGCGAGCCGGTCGGCGAGCTCGATGCTTGCAGGGTGGGCATAGGACCACAGCGGGAAGTAGGCGAGCGTCTCGGCCTGGCGCATGGCGGCCTCGGCAAGGTCGCGCCGTCCGTGGCCGAGCTGGACGACGAAGAGCCCCGAGAGGCCGTCGAGGTAGCGCTTTCCCCTCGAGTCGTAGACGTAGGCGCCCTCACCTCGCTCTATCACCGGGATGCGGTGCTCGTCGTCGTAGACGCCCATGCGGGAGAAGTGCAGCCACATGTGGTCGCGGGCCGTCTGCTGCAGGGCGCGGTCTGCCTCGGTGGCGGCCGTGTCGTCTGTGCCGTCTGAAGCGCCGGAGGTGGTCGTGGTCGTGTCGCTCATCTTGGTAGTCGTCGTCGCTTTCTCTGAGTTGGTCCGGCTGGCTCGATGCTCGGGCCGGTCGGCGGGATCTGGCGGATCGAGTCGGGCGGCCTGTACAGGCGGGCCGCTAGCGGGTGCCCCAGGAGTAGGTCTGCTTCACGAGGCGCAGGTAGACGAAGGTCTCGGTCTCCCGCACCCCTTCGATGCTGCGGATGGACTCGTCGAGGAGGCGCAGCAGGTGCTCGTCGTCCTCACAGACGAGCTCCACGAGCATGTCGAAGGAGCCGGCGCAGAGCACCACGTACTCGAGCTCGGGAAGGCGAGAGAGCCGCTCGGCGATCATGCGGAGGTCGCCTTCGGCTCTTATCCCCACCATCGCCTGGCGTGAGAAGCCGACGGTCATCGGGTCGGTCACGGCCACGATCTGCATGGCACCGTCGTCGAGCAGGCGCCGCACCCGCTGGCGCACGGCGGCCTCTGAGAGCCCTACGGTCTTGGCAAGCGCGGCATAGGAGAGGCGGCCGTCGCGCTGCAGCTCCTCCACAAGGCTCTTCGAGACGGCATCGAGGCCGAGGTCTGCCCCGCCGCCGGAGCGCCGGCGCAATCTCGGCGGCTCAGGTTGCCCAGACCCTGCGCCGGCTCTAGCGGCGGTGCCGGCGCCCTGGCTGCGACCGTTGCCTGCGGCAGTGGCCGAGCCGGTGCGCGAGGCTCCACGAGATCGCACCGAGCTCACCTCACGCGTAGCCACCGACAGATTGCTCCTCTCCGCGAGTGCAGGTCGGGCGAGCCTCACGGCACGCCACGCCGCCGGTCGCTCGTGCCAACAGTCTCACAGCAGCCAGACCTTTGTCAATGGAATCCGTCGTGACTATGCTCTTGGACAACCGATTCCACAGCAAGAGAGATGAAAAATGACGATCTCTGAGCTACCCCAGCGTCGCCAGCTTGTCACGTCGGTCCCGGGACCGCGATCGACCGAGCTGATGGCGAGGCGCCGGGCGGCCGTGCCCTCCGGCGTCGGCGGCACGATGCCGG
>JBOGHY010000273.1:0-11077 GCA_050742375.1 Acidimicrobiales bacterium
GGCGCGGCGACGCATCGGGAGGCGGATTCAAGGATTACACCACCGAGGTCGAAAGCGGCATGGTGGTGCTCGACGTGGTGCATCGGATTCAGGCCACGCAGGCCAACGACCTCGCGGTGCGCTGGAATTGCAAAGCGGGCAAGTGCGGCTCGTGCTCGGCCGAGATCAACGGCCGCCCCCGCCTCATGTGCATGACCCGGATGAGCTCGCTCCCAGACGGCGTACCCGTCACGGTCTCGCCCATGCGGGCCTTCCCGGTGATGAAGGATCTGGTCACCGACGTCTCTTACAACTTCGAGGTCGCAAAGCTCATCCCGGGCCTCGTCCCGGCGCCGCGGCCCGAGGGCGGCTACCGCATGGCCCAGGTCGACATCGAGCGGGGGCAGGAATTCCGCAAGTGCATCGAGTGCTTCTTGTGCCAGAACGTCTGCCACGTGGTGAGGGACCACGAGGAGAACAAGCTTCGCTACGCCGGACCGCGCTTTTTCGTCCGCCTCGCCGAGCTCGAGATGCACCCTTTGGACACCTTGGACCGTCGCGCCTACATCTCCGAGACGATGGGCATCGGGATGTGCAACATCACCAAATGCTGCACCGAGGTCTGCCCCGAGGAGATCCACATCACCGACAACGCCATCATCCCCCTAAAGGAGCGTGTGGTGGACGCCCGCTACGACCCGATCGCCTACCTCGGGCGCAAGATCTCACGACGGCCGGCACCGACGCCTGCCGCCGTCGTTGCCGGCTACACCGGGGCGGCCGCGGCGGCCGCGCGTACGGCGGCGCGTGCGGCGGCTGGTGCCCCTGGCGCCGGTCCTTCCCCGGCGGCTGGTGCCCCTGACGCCGGTCCTTCCCCGGCTGGTTCCCCTGACGCCGGGACCGATGCCTGAGGGCTCGGGAGAGTTCCTCTCCGATTCGTGGTTCGAAGCGCTCGACCGGGCCGTCAAGGAGGGATCCTCCTCGGCCGGGATCTCGGAGCCATGCGCCGGCCGGTCCCTTCGCCTCGGCCAGGTGGTCACCGGCGTGACGCGCCCGGGGCCGGGCCTCCAAGCGCCGACGGCGGAGGGCAGCGCCTCGGCAGCGCCGACGGCGCAGGGCAGCGCCTCCACCGAGATCGTCTACCTCGTCCGTCTCGGGGGGGAGGCTCCAGGTGTCACCAAGGGGAGCGTCGAGGGTGCCGAGGTGACGCTCGTCACCGTCTATGGCGATGCCGCCGCGCTCGCCTCGGGCGCGATCTCGGCCGGCGACCTTCTCGAGCAGGGCCGAATAAAGATACGTGGGGACGCCCGCCGTCTCGGTGAAGAGTCCGAGCTGCTTGCGGCGGTGGGGGCTGCCTCGGCCGCCGCCATGGGGACGGGCTTCGGCCCGGGCACCGGCGGGAGCTTGGAACAGGGCTCCGGCCCGCCAGATGGCACGGATGCCGAGGGGTAGGCACACGGACGTGGGAACCGTTACGCGATCGTCACCGCCACCTCTATGCCGGACCGGACGCCCCAAGCTACGCTCTGAGCCAAAGCTTCACGAAGGGAGACGCCGATGAGCCCTACCGGAGTGATCGATGATCACACGCTCCAGCACTACCGGGAGCTGCTCGATCTCGAGGACACTGCCTTCGACGAGTTGGAGCACGCGTACGAGGACGGCGACCGCAATCACTTCGAGGCCGACCTCTCCAGTTGGGCTCAGGCGGCATCGCGTCGGCTGGCCTACCTGAGGCGCATGGGGATCGAGATCGATCTCAGCTGACAAACCCATCGCCCGCCCCGGAGGGCCAGGCGATGTTCCCCAGCGGGGCGACGCCTCGCCTTACCAGAACGACGGCTCGCCTTACCAGAACGACGGCTCGCCTTACCAGAACGACGGCTCGCCCGACCAGAACGACGGCTCGCCTTACCAGAACGACGGCTCGCCTTACCAGAACGACGGCTCGCCCGACCACGGAGACGGCCGGAGGGAGCCCGGCGGCGGCGATCGCACGCCTGATCGGCCCCAGCGCCTCGTCTTTGGCGAGGTGGCCGAGCTTTACGACGAGATGCGCCCGTCCTACCCGAGCGAGCTCATCGAGGACATCTTCTGCTACACCGCGCTCCCACCGGAGGGGCGAATCCTCGAGGCGGGCGCCGGCACCGGCAAGGCGACCGCCGTCGTCGCAGCCCACCTCGCAGAGACTTCGCGGACCCTTGTCTGTGTCGAGCCCGACAGCTCGATGGGTTCGGTGTGGCGGCGCAACCTCGGTCACGTGCCCGCGGCTCGCCTCGTCGAGTCGTCCTTTGAGGACTACGTAGAGAGTCTTCCGGCCGATGCCCGTTTCGACCTGCTGATCGCCGCCCAGGCGTGGCACTGGATCGAGGCGAGCACTCGCTGCGAGCTGGCGGCTCGTGCGCTTTGTCGGGGCGGGACCCTCGCCCTCGTCTGGAACGTCAGCCAGCAGCCCGACGCCCGGCTGCAGGCGGCGATCGATGCCGCCTACGGCGGACGCGTTCCCGACAACCTCCCCTGGCGCCCGTCGACGAAGCGGCAGCCGCCCGCCGGCTCCCCCGAAAAGTGCCCGTTTCTCGCCGACCACCTGGTCGACTACCGGGCCGAGATCGACACCTCGGGCCGCTTCGGGCCTGTCGAGATCGCCGAGCGGCACTGGTCTGAGCGTTACTCCACGGCCGAGTGGCTGGCGCTGCTGCGCACCCACTCCAACCACCGCCTTCTCGGCGACACGGAGCTGGAGGCCGTGCTCGAGCGGATCGGCCGGATCATCGACGCTGCCGGCGGGGAGCTGAGCACCGACTTCACGAGCGTCGCGCTGCTCGCACGGTCAACCTGACCGGGCATACCGACACGGGTCCTGCCGGGCTCTTCCGCCGGGTGGTCGACGCCGCCTACGAGCGGCCTAGCCTCCATCCGTCGACTTCGACACCATCATGTCGAAGTCGGTCGTACAGCCGCGGTCGATCCTTTGCTCCACCGCGCGCACCTCGTCGCCACCGAGGGGTCATGGGTCGCCGCACTCAGCATCCACCAGTGCACGCGCGGCGACCGGTAGCGTCCGATGAGTGCCCGTTCACTCGACTAACGGTGCCACGAAACAGAGCGAGGCCGACGCTCGGCCGCCCCGGACCGCGATCGCCGTCGCCGCTTTCGTCTCCTCGGCGGTCCTTTTTGGTGTATGGCTCGCACTCGCCGGCACGGCTGACACACAAGACATCGTGGCGGCATCGGCAGCTGCGCTGTTAGCGAGCGGGGTGGGTGCCGTCGTCAGCCGTGGCGGCCGAGCGCTCCCCTCCTTTCGCCGGGGAGATCTCTCGCGCTTCGCACTGCTCGTCCCGCAGCTCGTTGTCGAGACGGTGGAAATCTATGTCGCCACCGCCAAACGCGTCCGGGGACGCGGCGATCCGAGCGGATTTCGGACGATCGACACCGATGCAGCCGGCATGGACTGGCGAGGGGCGCGGCGAAGCGGGGTGCTCGGCGCCCTGCTTTCGGCCACCCCGCGCAAGGTCCTGATCGAGTTGGAACCCGACACGGGATCTGCAATCGTCCACGACTTCGTTCTTCGAGAGGGGGAGCAATCGACGTGACGATGTTCCTCGTCGCCGCGGCCGTGTTGCTCGTCGTCGCGCTCGGTCCATGCGCGTGGCTCTGCGTCCGTGGTCGGTCCGAGGATCAGATGGTGGCGCTCGGCATGACCGGGACAGTCCAAACAATGGTGCTCCTCCTGCTTGCCGCGGGCTTCGGGGAGAGCGCCCTCGCGTCTCTTGGCGCGGTGCTTGCTGCGCTGTCGACCGGAGGGACGCTCGCCTTCGCACGCTTCCTCGAGCGCTGGGTGTGACGGTGGGAGCGACGTGGGGTGCTGTCGCACTGCTCGTCTTCGGGCTCGGCGTGATCGGGATCTCCTGTATCGGTATGGCATTGCTGCACGATCCCCTCGACCGACTGCATCTCGTAACCCCGGCCTCGACGATCGGCGTGATCGCGACGTCCGCCTCGATCATCCTGCGGCAAGGATTCAGCGCATCGGGAACCGCGGCGCTACTGGCAGCCGCCGTCATCGCGATCGGTAGCCCGTTCGTAAGCCACGCCGTCGCACGGTCGATCGTGATCAGACGTCGTTACGAGCACCCAGAACATACGAAATCGTCATGAGCACGGTCGTCGTCGCGATCGCCTTGATCTGGGTCGGTATTGCCGGAACGGCCGTCGTCATCACCCGGGACCCGCTCCGCCAGGCCTTCGTCGCCGGCTTCTTCGGGCTTACCCTCGCCGCGCTCTACCTGACACTTCAAGCCGGCGACGTCGCCCTCTCGCAGATCGTGGTCGGTGCGATGGCGCTTCCCCTCATGATCCTGTTGAGTCTTGCCAAGGTGCGCGAGCGCGTGCAGTGAGCACTCGTGTCCGCCTCGTCATCTTCCTCTCGGCGGCGCTGGGACTCGCCGCGGCGCTCGGGGCAGCCCTCGCCGGCCTGCCATCCTTCGGGTCATCGACCTCCCTCTACTCCGCGCTCGCGTCGCATCTTTCGGTTTCCGCACGCCACGCCACTGACGCCGTCGCCGCAGTGACCTTCGATTTTCGAGGGATCGACACGCTCTTTGAAGAGTTCATCCTCTTCGTCGCTGCCGCGGGAGTCTCAGTGCTGCTGCGCCCCGTCGCCGATGAGATCCGGGCACTTCCCGAAGAGGAGGCACCTGATCGGCGAATTCCGGCTCCCAGCCCGACCGTTGGCCTCCTTGGCACCTTCCTCTGCCCGATCCTCGTGGTGATCGCGCTCGAGACGATCACTCATGGGCAGATATCTCCTGGCGGTGGCTTCCAGGGTGGCGTGATCCTCGCAAGCGCGCTCTTCGTCGTGTTCTTGGTGACCGATTCCACGGCCGTTGAGCGATTTCAACCGAAGACGCGGCTCGAGCTCGCCGAAGGCGCTGGGGCGGTCGGGTTCGTGATAGTCGGTGCGGTCGCGCTGGCTTTCGGGGCGCCCTATCTCACGAACATCATCCCCCTCGGCGAAACGGGCAAACTCTTGTCCGCCGGCACGATTCCGGTGCTGAACGCCGTGGTTGGCGTCGAGGTGGCGTGCGCGTTCGTGCTCATGGCCTCAGAGTTCCTCGACCAGACCGCCGTCATTCGTGGCGTTGACACGTGAGCGTGCTGGCCGGAGCCGTCGTCATCTGGCTGATCGTGGTCGGCCTCTGGGGCGTCGTGACCTCGCGCAACATCATCCATCTCGTGGTCTGTCTCTCGGTCACCCAGTCGGCGACCGATGTCCTCATTCTCGAAGTTGGCTGGCGCCGCGGTGGGAGGGCGCCGGTATTCGTCGGGCTCGTTCGCCACAGTGGGCCGGTCGTCGATCCGATCATGCAAGCACTCTCGCTCACCGATGTCGTGCTCGGAGCCGCAGTCTCCGCTTTGCTGCTGGCGCTCGCCGTCCAAGTGCACAAGCGCACCGGGACCCTTGATCCTGACGAGCTCCGAGCCACGCGTAAATAATGATCCCGGCCTAGCAACGGCACGCTGAGCAGCACTGCATGCCGGTACTCGCCACGCTCGTCGTCGTGATCCCGCTCACCGCTGCCACTGGGCTGATCGCCTTGGAGCGCTTCCTCCCTCAACAGATTCGTCACCTCATCTCGCTCGCCGCGGCGCTGACGGTGGCGGTGCTCTCAGGGGTGCTTCTCGTGCACAGCTCCGCCCACCCGATCCTCACCTGGTTCGGAGACTGGCATCCGCGTTCGAATATTGCCCTCGGCGTCGACTACGTCGTCGAGCCCCTCGGTGCCGGACTTGCGACCTTGACCGGGCTTCTCACCGCAGTGGCGCTCCTGTACTCACGGCAGTTCTTCGGTCAAGTAAGCGGGCGTTACCAGGGGCTCGTGCTCGTCTTTGCCGCCGCGAGCGTCGACTTCGCGTTCTCGGGCGACCTCTTCAACATGTTCGTCGCCTTCGAGCTAGTCGCCGTCACTGCCTTCGTAATGACCGCGATCTACGCCGACAAGGAGGCGCCGCTACAAGGAGCCCTCAACTTCGCCGTCACCAACACGCTCGGCGGACTGTTGGTGCTCATCGGACTGGTCCTCCTCTACGCCAGGACCGGCTCGCTCAATCTTGCGGAGATGGGAAGGGTGCTTGCCGGCCACCCGCCCGATGGGCTGGTCGTAGTCGCCTTCGCGCTGTTGAGCGCCGGCTTCCTCACGAAGGCCGCCGTCGTGCCTTTCCATTTCTGGCTCCCTGACGCGTACGGCACCGCGCCGGTCCCGGTCTGCGTGCTGTTCGCCGGCGTGATGAGCGAGCTCGGGATCTTCGGCTTGGCCCGGGTCTGGTCGACGGTGCTGTCGGGAACGGTGAGCTCCCCTGCCGAACACCGTCTCCAGATCCTCTTTTGCGCGCTAGGCGTCCTCACCGCCCTCGTCGGTACGGCGATGGCACTTGTCCAGGAACAACCCCGGCGCCTGCTCGCATTTGTAACCATCGCCCACACCGGTATCTACCTCATCGGCTTCGGACTTCTGCGCGCCCAGGGGCTGGGCGCGATCGCCGTCCTCGCACTCGGAGATGGACTCGTGAAGGCCGCCCTGTTCCTTGCTGCTGGCGTTCTCCAGCACCCCCATCGGTCACGATCTGACCGGAGCAGGTCACGAGCTTTCGTCGTCGCGACGGGTGTCATGGCCCTCGGGGCGCTCGCATTGGCCGACCTCCCGCCCTTTGCCTCGGCGATTGGCAAGGACTTGCTCGTCGCCTCCTCTGGAAACAGCGATTGGTGGATCGAAGCGGTAATCGCGGTCACGGTCGTCGGCTCGAGCGCCGCCGTGCTCCGAAGTGCCGCCAATGCCTGGAAGGACACCGCCACCTCTGCCACTGATGCTTCCAAAGGCCAGTGCAATGCCGAGTCCGAGGCCGACGAGGACGAGCTCGCAATTGCGGGATCGAGGCTCGGCCTCGTCAACCTCGTGCTCCCACCGGTTGTGCTGCTCCTTCTGGCCCTCGGGCTGGGGCTCGTTCCCCATCTCGATCAGCGGGCCGTGGACGCCGCGGCGGGCTTCGTCGATCGAGCACGATATGCGGGCATCGTGTTCCGGGAACGCCCCCTGCGTGTAGTGCTACCCCAGCTGGCGCCGAGGTCGACCTCGGAGCTCCCAATCGACCTACTCGAGGTGGGGGGAACCATTGCACTGGGTGCAGTGCTGTTGACGCGATGGCGGCGTCTCCGGCGGCTGCGTTCGCTCGGAGATAGGCCAATTAGCTGGCTTCGAGATCTGCACAGCGGTCATATCGGCGACCAGGTGACCTGGCAAGTCGTGGGCGTTACAGTCCTCGCCGGTCTGGGTGCATTGGCACTGAGGTGACAGAACAGAAGGGAGCACGTCTCCACAGCCACCCGGTCGGGAGCCCCAAACCGCGCTCGCGCGACGCCGTGCTGATGGGCGCCATCCGAGTGGTGGAGCAGGGCGGCCAACCTGGCCCGAGCGGGCCTGGGGACCTGGGTTGAGCTTGGCTGTGCCTGGCCGTTAGGCGAGGCGATGACGGTCGCCCGCTCCGGACCGAAGCCGGCCGCGCCGCGCCTCAGGCCAGCAGCGCCTCGACCTCGGCCCGTTCCGAGAGGAGCTCCTCGGTGGTGAGGCGGATCTTCTCGCGGGCGAACTCGGAGTGCTCGAGGCCCTCGACCACTTCCCAGCTGGTGCCGTCGCTTCGCACCGGAAAGCCGAATTGCAGCCCCTCGGGCACTCCGTACTCACCTCTCGAGACGACGGCGAGGGAGGTGAAGTCCCCTGGCGCGGTCGGGGACCGGACGCTCACCACCGAGTCGACGGCGGCGCTGGCGGCGCTGGCGGCCGACGATGCGCCCCGCGCCTCGATGATGGCGGCGCCCCGCCTCTGCGCCGTCGTGAGGAATTCGCCCTCGAGCCAGGCCCGGTCACCGACCGCCTCCTCGGCCGGGCGCCCGCCGACGAGGGCGTTCTCGAAGTCGGGGAACTGGGTGGCGGAGTGGTTTCCCCACACGGCCAACCTCGTGACCGCTGCGACGGGTGAACCGGCGCGGGAGGCGAGCTGGAAGCGCGAGCGGTTTTCGTCGAGGCGCGTCATGGCGAAGAAGCGGTCGGGGGGCACCTCAGGGGCGTTCGACCTCGCGATGAGACAGTTCGTGTTGCACGGGTTGCCGACGACGAGGACGCGCACGTCGGAGGCCGCATGCTCGGCGATGGCGCGGCCCTGCGGCTTGAAGATGCCCCCGTTTATGCCGAGCAGGTCGCTTCGCTCCATGCCCGCCTTGCGCGGGACCGAGCCGACCAGCAGCGCCCACGAGGTGCCGTCAAAGGCGACCTTCAGGTCCGCCGTGAGCTCCATCGAGGTGAGGAGCGGGAAGGCGCAATCGTCGAGCTCCATGGCAACGCCCTCGAGTGCTCGCATGGCCGGCTCGATCTCCAAGAGCCGCAGGGCGACGGGATGGCCCGGTCCGAGCAGCTGGCCGGAGGCGATCCGGAAGAGGAGCGAGTAGCCGATCTGGCCGGCGGCGCCGGTGACGGTGACTCTGATCGGGCTCTGGGCGGGCGGAGGCAATGGGTCGTTCACGAAAAGCGCACGCTAGCGCTCTACTTAGACCTCGCCCCCAGGCATGGCGCCTTGCGGCTCAGAGGCGCTCGACGATCGCCTCGGCGAACTCGCTGCATCGGACCTGGGTCGCACCCGTCATCAGGCGGGCGAAGTCGTAGGTGACGATCTTGTCGGCGATGGTTACCTCGAGGGCCCTCACTATGTCGTCGGCGACACCATGCCAGCCGAGGTGCTCGTACATCATGACCCCGGACAGGAGCACGGACCCCGGGTTCACCAGATCCTTGCCGGCGTACTTCGGAGCCGTGCCGTGGGTGGCCTCGAAGACGCCGTGACCGGTGACGTAGTTGATGTTGCCTCCCGGAGCGATACCGATGCCACCCACCTGGGCGGCGAGGGCGTCGGAGATGTAGTCGCCGTTCAGGTTGGTCGTGGCGATCACGTCGAACTCGTCGGGGCGCGTCAGGACCTGCTGCAAGGCTATGTCGGCGATGACGTCCTTCACGAGGATGCGGTCTCCCGGATCGCCCCCGCAGTCCTCCCAGGCCACCGCCACATCGGAGAACTCGTCTCGCACCACCTCGTAGCCCCAGCTGCGGAAGGCACCCTCGGTGAATTTCTGGATGTTGCCCTTGTGCACAAGCGTCACGCTGCGCCGGCCACGCCTCACGGCATAGTCGATGGCAGCACGGACGAGGCGCTTCGAGCCGGTGACCGACACCGGCTTGATGCCGATGCCGGAGTCTTCGCGGATCTCCCAGCCGAACATCGACCTGAGCTCGGCGATCAGCTTGCGGGCGTCCTCGGATCCCTCCTCGAGCTCGAGGCCGGCGTAGACGTCCTCTGTGTTCTCCCGAAAGATGACCATGTCCACCTTCTCGGGGTGGCGCACGGGGGAGGGGACGCCCTGGAACCACCGCACCGGGCGTAGGCAGACGTAAAGGTCGAGGATCTGCCGGAGCGCCACGTTGAGCGAGCGGATGCCGCCGCCGACGGGCGTGGTGAGCGGTCCTTTGATCCCGATGAGGTGCTCGCGGAAGGCCTCGACCGTTTCTTGTGGGAGCCATTCGCCGGTCTCGTTGAAAGCCTTCTCGCCGGCAAGCACCTCCTTCCAGGCGATCGAGCGGCCGCGCTTGGCGGCTGCGGCATCTAGCACCCGCCGCGCAGCCGGCCAGATGTCGACGCCGGTGCCGTCGCCCTCGATGAAGGGGATGATGGGCTCGTCGGGGACCTGCAGCACGCCGCCCTCGGACATCGTGATCTTCTCGGCCATGGATGCGCAGCCTACCGAGACGAGTGCCGAGCGCCGATGGCCTCTGGGGCCCGGTGCGCGGGCGGCGAGGAGATCCTGGCGCAATCTTCCGCCCGGCTTCGTCTCCCACGCCTGCTGATTTGGGGCACTCCCACGCAAGGTGCAAACCTCGATGGTCGCCCTCGACTGGTTCATGGTGTAGAAGTGCAGGCCCGGCACCGACCGGCGATTAGCGCCTCACAGAGCTCGGTTGCCACCTCGGCGCCGATCCGGTGCACCCGGTATCGACACGAAGACCGACCGCAGTCGCACGAGCTCGGCGACGGCGGACTCGAGACGGACCTCGGATTCAGGGGTGCGCGGCGACCACAGCTCGATCGAGATCGCCCGCGACTATCCGATCAGGCTCGCGAGCGTTCCCTCCGCCACACACTGTGCCGGTTCCGGGGTCCGGCGAGTTCGAAAGGGTGCGCTACTCGGCGCTCGCCAGCGGGTCGAGGTTGAGTGGCGCCCTCGGCCGCATGGCAGCGAGCACCACGGCAGCCAATGCCGTCGCCCCGAGGAAGATCGCCGAGTCCGTGAGGCCCCGCGCCACTGGCGCGGGGCGCAGTCCCGTTCCTGAGCTCGAGCCGGCCGCCAGGCCGAAGACGAGGCTCGCGAAAGCAAGGCCCATGGCCGTCCCCATGCCCCGGGTCATGTTGAGCACGCCGCTTCCGACGCCCGCCTGGGACCTCGGCACCGAGCCCATGATGGCGGCATTGTTGGGAGGTGTGAACATCCCGAGGCCGATCCCGAGTATGCCGAGCTCGGCGACGACGAGGCCGAGGGGATGGTGCAGGGACGCGAGCAGGCCGAGCGCGGCGGCTGCCACCAACATGCCGGCCATTGTGAGCGCCCGTGCCCCGAGCCGCTCGGCCACACGCCCTGCGATCGGGGCCGTAAACCCCAGCAGAACCGGCATCACCGCAAGGACGATGCCTGCACGGGCGGTGCTCTCGCCAAGGGCGCGCTCGAGGAAGAAGGGCACTACGAACAGGACGCCGAAGAGCACCATGTAAGAGAGCAGCCCGCTCGCGATGCCGGCCGAGAAGGGCACGATGCGGAACAGCTTCAGGTCGAGCATCGGCGAGACCGCACGACGCTCGCGGCTGATGAAGACTGCGGTGAAGACCGCCGAGGCGACGAGCATGCCTATGACTGCCGGCGAGCTCCACCCGAGTCGGTCCCCGAGCGACACTCCGGCCAGGAGCCCGCCGGCGGCGGGGGTGAAGGCGGCGAGCCCCGCCCAGT
>JBOGHY010000274.1:0-3716 GCA_050742375.1 Acidimicrobiales bacterium
GGATAGATCCACGACGCCCGTGGGAGCCCGGCCCGAAACGCCGCCCCCGGGGCGACGGCCTGCTGCCTCCTGGTCCCGAGCCGGGCGCACCGCCGTGCCGCGTCGGCCGTCGGGGATCGTGAGGCCCCGGTCGCGCACCCTGCGGTAGGCGGCTGCCACCGTCCCCGGGCTCACGCAGAGCGAGCCGGCGAGGGATCGGATCGGCGGCAGCACACTTCCCGCGGGGATGTCGCCGAGCTCGATGGCCGCCTCTATGCAACCGGCTATCTCGCCCGCCGTCTTGCCGGCGATCTGATAACGTGTCATTACAAAGAAGCGATTGTATCATTACGTAGGAGGATCCAGTATGTACGCTCCCACTCCGGAGACGACGCCGAAGCGCCATCCCGAGCGGGCGCGCTTCGACGCCGAGACGGTGCATGCCGTCCTCGACGAGGCCCTCGTAGGCCACCTCGCCTTCGTCGCCGACGGCGCACCCCAGGTGCTGCCGCTTCTCTTCGTACGCGACGGGGCCGCGGTCTACCTGCATGCCTCCACCGGCACTCGCCCGGCGCGCATCCTCGCCCGGCATGGTGCCCTGGACGTCGCTTTCGAGGTGACGCTCGTCGACGAGCTCGTCCTCGCCCGGGCGGCCTTCAGCCACTCTGCGAACTACCGCTGCGTCGTTGCCCACGGCTCGTTGCGCCTCATCGGCGATGCCGCACGCAAGGCCGCCGTGCTCGACCTGCTCGTGGACAAGATCGTGCCCGGCCGCAGCGCCGATGCTCGCCGCCCAGATGAGAGCGAGCTGCGCCAGACGGCGGTGATGGAGCTCGCCCTCGACGCCGTCTCGGCGAAGGTCCGCGCGGGCGACCCGTTGGACACCGAACGCGACCTCTCGTCGCCGGTCTTTGCCGGCCGGCTGCCGCTTTTGACCCGCCGCGGCCCTCCGATTCCCGCCGCCGACCTCGACCCGGCGATCCCGGTTCCCGCCTACCTCGATCCCCCTTCATGAGGGCAGTGGTCCAGCGAGTTTCGTGGGCGCGGGTGACCGCTGGCGACGAGCTTCTCGCCACGCTCGAAGTCCCCGGCCTTTGCGTGCTCGTGGGCGTGACCCACACCGATACCGAAGAGACGGCAAGGACGCTGGCGTCACGGCTCTGGAACCTGCGGGTGCTGGCGGACGGGGAGGGCCGGATGAACCGCTCTGCGGCCGAGCTCGGCGCGCCCTTGGTGGTCGTCAGCCAGTTCACCCTTTACGGGGACACCTCCAAGGGCCGCAGGCCCTCGTGGCTGGCCGCGGCCCCCGGAGAGACGGCCGAGCCTCTCGTGGCGGAGGTGGTAGGCGCCCTCCGCTCGCTCGGGGCGGAGGTGGGAACGGGCCGCTTTGGTGCCGACATGGTCGTCGAGCTCGCAAACGACGGACCGGTGACGATCCTGCTCGAGCTCGGCTCGGCCGACGACAAGGGCGCCCCCGCCTGAGCCTTGCGAGCTCGAAGGCGCTCGGCGAGCTCTGGAAGACTCCGAGGATGCGCTACATCGTCCTCGGCGCCGGCGCCATTGGTGGTGCCATCGGCGGTCGGCTCCACCAGCACGGCGAGAGCGTCGTTCTCGTAGCCCGGGGAGTCCACGAAGAGGTCATGGCCGCTCGCGGCCTCGAGCTGCGCGACCCGGACGCGACAGCGCTGCTCGACGTCGCCGTGGTGCCTGCGGTGGCCGCAGCCGAGCCGGGCCGCGATGACGTGGTCCTGCTCGCGACGAAAAGCCAGCAGAGCGATGCCGCCCTCGCCGAGCTTGCAGCCTGCGCCCCAGCCTCCGTCTCCGTCGTCTGCGCCCAGAACGGAGTCGCCAACGAGGCCGCCGCACTGCGGCGCTTCCCGAACGTCTACGGAATGCGGGTCATCGTTGCGGCCACCCATCTCGAAGCCGGAGTCGTCGAGATCTCGACGGCGCCTGTTTCGGGGATCCTCGACATAGGTCGCTTCCCGCGCGGCGAGGACGAGCTCTCCGCGGCGCTGGCCGCCGCGCTTGCAAGGGCGTCCTTCGACGCGAGGTCGGTGGGCACCGTCATGGACCACAAGTACCTGAAGCTCCTTGCCAACCTCTCGAACGCCATCGAGGCCGCCTGCGGGCATCGTCTCGACGACCCCATCCTCGTGGCCCTCGACGAGGCCGCCCGAAGAGAGGCACGTGCCTGCTTCGAGGCGGCCGGGATCGTCGTGGCGGATCCACTCGCCGAGCAGGAGCGGCGATCGCGCCGTGGCCCGGCCCGTCCCGTCGGAGGGATCGAGCGCCACGGAGGCTCGTCGTTCCAGAGCCTTGCCAGGCGCACGGGCGACATCGAGGCCGACTACCTGAACGGTGAGATCGTGCTGCTGGGCCGCCTGTACGGCGTCCCCACGCCGGTGAACGAGCGCCTCCAGGCCGTGGCGGGCCTGCTCGCCCGGACGCGAGCCGGTCCGGGCTCGATCCCCGCGGCCGAGGTCGCCGCCGGTCTGCTCTAGCGTCTCCTCACCGATGAGCGAGCTGCCCGCCCGGTCCGGGAGGATGGATTCGCCCGAGTCGCCCGAGGAGCCCGAGGCGCTGCATCGGGCGCGCCACCTCGTGCATCGGGCGGGGTCGATCGTCGCCCTGACAGGGGCCGGCATCTCGACCGAGGCCGGCATTCCCGACTTCCGCGGGCCGAACGGGCTCTGGACGCGGAACCCGGCGGCCGAACGGCTGTCCTCGCTGTCGCACTATCTCAACGACGAGTCGGTTCGTGAGGCGTCGTGGCGAGCTCGCCTCGATGCCCCCGTGTGGACGGCCGTCCCGACCAAGGGTCACCTCGCCCTCGTCGGCCTCGAGCGGCGCGGAGTGCTACGGGCGATCCTCACCCAGAACACCGACGGGCTTCACCAGCGAGCGGGGAGCTCCGGGCAGATCGTCGTAGAGATGCACGGGAGCTCGCACTGGACGCTGTGCTGGCGCTGCGACGACCGGACGAGAACCTCGAGCGTGCTCGAGCGGGTCCGAGCTGGCGAGGCTGACCCGAGGTGCCTCCGTCGCAGCACCTCGAGCCCGGGCGGTGCCCCTAGGACGTGCGGCGGCATCCTCAAGACGGCCACGGTCAGCTTCGGCCAGAGCCTCGATCCGGCCGACTTGGAGAGGGCCTACGACGCCGTCCTTCGATGCGACCTGCTGCTGGCCGTCGGCTCCACCCTCGAAGTCCAGCCGGTCGCCTCCCTCGTCCCTCTCGCTCGCCGGAAGGGGGCCGCTGTCGTCATCTTGAACGGCGAGCCGACCGCTTGGGACGAGATCGCCACCGAGGTGCTTCGCGGCCGCATCGGCACCGTGCTCCCCGACCTCGTGGGTTGAGCTTCCTTACGGGGCGAGCCGCCCTGCTCGGGATTGAGTCGGGGCCACGCGCCTCTTGTATGTAGATTCAGGCTGTCCCAGCGCGACCAGCTGGCGACTCTATGAGACTATTATATCGTAACACGATCAACACGGAGAGTGCGGAGTGACGAGCGGGGTTTCGAATGACGAGACCACGGCCCAGGGAGAGGTCGCGGTCCACCTCTCCGACTTCGAGCGCTCACCCCGCCGGGTCGCCCTCGTCAGCGCTTTGGCCCTCGTCGTCGGGGCGCTCTCGGCGGGGGTCGCTCTCGGCCTGCTCGACCTGATCGGGTTCTTCACGCACGTCCTCTACTACGGCAACACGGGCGTGAAGCTCATCCCGCCGACGTTGTCCCACA
>JBOGHY010000275.1:0-8579 GCA_050742375.1 Acidimicrobiales bacterium
CCCGAAGCGCCGTCGAGTGCCGGACGATTCGGCCAGGGTTGACCGCCACGAGGCCTATCAACAGGGCGCCTTCGAGCGCCGGCATCACCCAGTTCGGCCTGAGGGTCAGGCGGGCGGGAACCACGACCTGCAGGCCGATGGCCGCCACGACGGCGAGGGCCATCTGCCAGCGGTGCTCGGCCGTGGTCTGGTGCCGCCATGCCGGCAGATGTGAGTGCAGGTGCTCTCCGGGCGGTTCGCTCATCTGGCGAAATCGTAGGAAGCGGGGCGAAAGAGGGGGGTGATGCCCGCGCCGGTACGCTTGGCGCGCCGCCGGAAAGCCCGCCCTGGCGGGGGTGGTGGCGCCCCTGCACGGCGCCTGCTACGTCGTCTACCTGCTCTGCGTCGCCGATCTTGCCCGCAGGGCACGGCTCTCGCTGCGCCAGATCATCGCCATGGTGTGCGCCGGCTTCGTGCCGGTGCTCGCCTTCGTCGTCGAGCGGCGCTTCAGCCGGCGCTTTCGCCGCGAGCTGGCGCTGACGCCGCAAGGACCGTCCTGAGCTCGGTAGGCACCACCGTCTCCAGCTGCTCGTAGGTGCACGAGGCGGGCTTTCGGTCGGGGCGCCAGCGCCGGAAGGCGGCCGTGTGGCGGAAGCGGCCGGTTTGCAGGTGGTCGTATGCGACCTCGCAGACGAGCTCGGGCCGGAGCGCCTCGAAGGACAGATCCCGCCCGGCGTTCCAGCGGCTCTCGCCCCCGGGCCTTCGCTGGCCGCTATCGCCGACTGGCCCCGCCCACGGATGGGCGTCGAGCGACGGCTCGGCGTACGGGGCGAGCGTCGCCACGAGCTCCCGGCGCTGGACGAGGCTGAAGGAAGAGGTCACCCCCACGTGGTGCAGCACGCCGCCTTGGTCGTAGAGCCCGAGCAGCAGGGAGCCGACCCCCTCGCCCGACTTGTGCCGCCGGTAGCCGCCGACGACGCAGTCCGCGGTGCGCTCGTGCTTCACCTTCACCATCACCCTGCGGCCCTCGGCGTAGGCCTCGTCACCGTGCTTGGCGACGACGCCGTCGAGCCCGGCGCCCTCGAAGCGATCGAACCACTGCGCCGCGAGTGCCGGATCGCCCGTGGCCGGGGTGAGATGCACCGACCCTGACGGCGCCGCGAAGAGCCCTTCGAGTGCCCGGCGGCGCTCCTCGAAGCCACGCCGGCGCAGGTCGTCGGTGCCCAGGGCCAAAAGGTCGAAGGCGACATAGGAGGCCGGCGTCTCGGCGGCGAGGCGAATGACCCGGCTCTGGGCGGGATGGATCCGGTTCAAGAGCGCATCGAAGTCGAGACCGTCTGGCCCGGCGATGACCACCTCGCCGTCGAGGACGACAGCAGGAGGCAGGTGCGCCTCGAGGCCCGCCACGAGCTCGGGGAAGTAACGGGTGAGCTCGCGCTCGTTGCGGCTCGTGAGCACCGTCTCGGGGCCGTCCCGAAAGACGATACAGCGGAAGCCGTCCCATTTCGGCTCGTAGGAGAGCCCCGGGCCGCGCGGGAGCTCCTTTGCGGCTTTGGCGAGCATTGGCGCCACGGGGGGCCCGAAGGGGAGCGTCACGGCGCCGCCCAGGGACGGCGCGGCGGGCTCGGCCTCACACCTCCTCCTCCTCCTCCTCCTCCTCCTCCCCGAAGTCACCGCCCTCGGAGGCGGCGTTGCCGTCGAGCCAGCTCGAGACCTTGTGAAAGACCGTCTGCACTCCGCTGCTGGCCCGCTCGACGACGGAGGAGAAGCGCCCGCGATAGTGCTGGAAGGCCCGGTCGAACTCGGCCGAGGGCGGGGGCTCCTGACCCCGACGCAGGTAGTCGCCCGAGCGGATGCGGTCGTAGTCGCCAGAAGACACCCAGGCGATGAGCTCCTTCACGCGCCGGACGGGGAAGGGATGGGTGCGCTGCAGCTCCTGGCCGAAGCGGGCCCAGCGTGCGAAGGGGTCGTTCTCCTCCTCGTAGCTCGTGGCCTGGCGGATGAAGGCGTCGAGGTTGAGCCCCTTCACGGGGCCGCCGGCGATGCGCATGAGGGTACGGCACTGCACGCGGGGATCGCCCGTGACGATGGCCGACGCCCGGTCTGAGGTGAGCTCTGCCATGCGGCTCCACTCGAGGAGGGAGTAATAGAGGGCGAGGACGGGGATGCCGGCGAGAGGCTGGCCCTTGAGCACCCCGAGGAGCACCATCCGGCAGATCTGGAGCATGGTCGAGAAGCCGACGTGGTCGGCGAGGACGTGGCCCATCTCATGGGCGAGGACCGAGCGCAGCTCGTCGTCGTCGTAGGAGGCGACGAGCCCGCTCGAGACGAGAGTGATCGGCTCGTGGGTGCCGAAGGTGAGGCCGTTGCCGACGGGCTCCTGGGTGATGTAGAGCCTCGGGCAGGGCGCGATGTCGAGGGCGTAGGCACACTGGCGCTGCAACGCCCAGGTCCCGGGCGCCTGGTCCTCGCCGAGTAGGACCGCGTTGCCGAGCATGATCTGGCGCATGCGCTTCTCGTAGGCGAACTCAGAGAGCTTTTTCGTCAGGCGGTCGAAGAGAGGGATCGCCCGCAGCGCCGCCATCGCCGCCCGGTCGCCTGGGTGAGCGAACCCCTGGGCCGAGATGTCGGGAAAGCGCACGGCCGGTTCGATGGTGGTCACGATGGCCTCCTTGTGTCGGGTCATGTCTAGTCCCGCCGGCAGACGCCCCGATCGCGCCGCCGCGCAGGGGCGGTCTCTCGCCGGCGAGCCTCGCGCTCAGGCCTGCGGGCGAGCATGCCGATACATCGACCGTGAGCGCCTTCACCCGCCGCGTCTCCCGCCGCAAGGTACTCGCCGTCGGAGCGGGGATCTCGGCGGGCGTAGCCGCCGATTCGATGGTGCCGGGCCGCTCGCTCGCCTCCCCTCGCCACATCCCCGCCCAGGCTGCAGCGGCATCCCTCGTGCGCCGCGGCGAGAGCGCCACCGCCGAGGGCGGGCGCCTCGAGCTGAGCACCCTCGTCGCCTGCCCCCCTTCTGTGCACGTCGCCCGCCGGCTCACCTACGGCGCCACCCCGGCCGCCGTGGCGACGGCGAGGCGAGAGGGGATCGCCGCCTTTGTCGACAGCCAACTGCGGCCGAGCGCCATCGCCGACGACACCTGCGACGGGTACCTGCGGCGCTTCCCGCTGCTTGGCCTGGCGCCGGGTCGTCTTCGAGCGGCAGTGCCGACCGGCTCCTTCGAGCAGATGGCCCAGATGGCCACCGCGGCCCTCGTGCGGGCGACGTGGAGCGAGCGCCAGCTCTTCGAGATGATGGTCGAGTTCTGGTGGAACCACTTCAACGTCGGGCTTCCGAGCTCCGACGTCTGGGATCTCGCCGGCGAGCACGACAACCGCATCCGTGCCGGCGCGCTCGGCCGCTTCGCCGACCTTCTCCACTCGATGGCCCACAGCCCGGCGCTGCTGCGCTCGCTCAACCAGGACCAGTCGGTGCGGGCCAACCCGAACGAGAACTACGGCCGGGAGCTGCTCGAGCTCCACACGGTCAGCGTCGGCGCCGGCTACAGCCAGCACGACGTGCACCAGTCGTCCCTGCTGCTCACCGGACTCGGCATCCTTCCAGACGGTTGCACGGCCGCCTACATCCCGGCAGGGCACTACCTCGGTCGGGTCGAGGTGATGAGCTTTTCTGACGCCAACCGCTCGACTGCCGGCGGCGCCGGCCTCATCGCGAGGTACCTCGACTACCTGGCGCATCACCGGGCGACGGCGACGCATCTCGCCACGAAGCTCGCCGTGCGCTTCGTGTGTGACGACCCGCCGCGATCGCTCGTTGCGGGCCTTGCGCATACCTACCTGGCCGGTGGCACGGCGATCGTGCCCGTGCTGCGCAGGCTGTTCGCCTCGAGCGAGTTCCTCAAAAGCGCCGGGCAGAAAATGCGCCGCCCGGTCGAGGCGGTCGCCGCCGCTCTCCGGGTGCTCGACTACCGCCTCGACGGCCCCGGCACCGACGACGTCGGCGATCTCGGCTTCGTGCTCCAGATCATGGGACAGCGACCGATGGGCTGGGTGCAGCCGAACGGCTACCCCGACGTCGCCCCGGCCTGGGTCTCGGCGAGCGCCACGCAGGCGGCCTGGGCGACGCACCTGCGCCTTGCCGGGGGCTGGTGGACAAAGCAGCTCGCCTTCCCCGGCGTGGCGGCTCTCCTTGGCCATCCGGCGCCCTCCGAAAGGGCGGGCGACGTGCTCGACAAGCTGGCGGCCCGGCTCCTTTTTGCCAGGCTGGCCGTAAGCCACAAAGCCGCCCTGCTCGAGTTCATGGGGCGGGGCGAAGACGAGCCGATCGGCCAGTCCGGCGTCGAGGGCCTCGGGATGCTCGCCAAGGTCCTCCTCGACTCTCCCTACTTCGCCGTCCGCTGATGAAGGCACCGCCTTTCACCTGCAGTCGCCGTCGCCTGCTTGCCGGGCTCGGCGGCCTCGTGCGGGCGGCCGTGGCCCCGGAGATGCCGCCCGGCGACACCCTTGTCGTGGTCACGCTCTGGGGCGGCTTCGACGGCCTGACGGCGCTCCCTCCGATAGGTGACGTGCACTACGACCAAACGCGCCCGACCATCGCCGTGCCGAGCGAGCTGGCCCTACCCCTCGACCGGCTCTTCGGCCTGCATCCCGCCCTCGGAGCGCTCAAGCCGCTGTGGGACCAAAAGCGCTTCGCCGCCGTGCAGGCGGTGGACATCCCCTACCCGACCCGCAGCCACTTCCAGGCGCAGGCGGACCTCGGCCAGGCGGCTCCGGGGTCGTCGCTGCGGACGGGGTGGCTCAATCGGGTGCTTGGTACATGGCCCGGCGCGGATGCACTGAGGGCCGTGCAGGTGGGCGACTCCGTGCTGGTGTCGAGCCTCTTTGGACCGGAGATGGTGACGACGCTGTGGGAGGTCGGGTCCTTCCGCCTCGACGGCGAGGAGTGGACCGGCAAGGTGCTCCCTCGCACCCTTTCGGCGATGTACCGGGACGTGCCGTCGCCGGAGGCCTCCGCCGCCCTCGACACGCTGTCGGCGTGCGCCTCGCTGGCGCCTCTTGCCGGAGTGACCTACACGCCGCGCGCCGGGGTCTCCTATCCAGCCGGCGGGCTGTCGAGCGCGCTTCAGGGAGTCGCCCAGCTCCTAAAGGCGGACCTCGGCGTGCGGATCGCCGCGGTCGACTACGGCGACTGGGACTTCCATGCGGACCTTGGCGCCGCAGGATCGGGCGCGATGGCCGCCATGCTCGGCGAGCTCGGGCAGTCGCTTGCCGCATTCGCCGCAGATCTGGGGCCGGACTTCGAGCGCGTCACGGTCGTGACGGTCTCCGAGTTCGGCCGCCGGGTGGTCGAGAACGGCAGCGGCGGGGTGGACCACGGCCACGGCAATGCCATGCTCATCCTCGGCGGCAAGATCCACGGAGGCCGTGTCTACGGGCGGTGGCCGAGCCTCGCCCCCGAGGATCTCGACGGCGGCGACCTGCGGGCGACGACCGATTACCGCAGCGTCCTCGGAGAGCTGCTCGTGCGCCGCTGTGGCGTTGCCTCGCTCGAGAGCGTCTTCCCACGCTTCACCCCGAGCTTCCTCGGTCTCGCCTGAGGCCGACGCGGCGCTCTTGTGTTCCGGCCGCTATCCTGAAACGCCCATGGCCGCAGGAACAGAGGTCCTCACGCCCGCATCGTGACGCACCCAGAGATCGCCCGCGAGCAGGCCCACCTCGACCGCGCCCACGAACGGCTCGACTCCATGCGGGAGGCGGCGAGGGCGATCGCCTCCGAGGTCCTCGTGCTCGGGGCCGGGGGCACCTTCGCCAACCGGCTCGAGCGCGACGTCCGAGTGGAGATGGCCGAGCGGCGCCTGGCCCAGCTGCGCGTCGGCGACGGCTCGGTCTGTTTTGGCCGCCTCGACATGTCGAACGGCGAGCGCTTCTACATCGGCCGCATCGGGATCCTCGACGAGGACGGCGATCCGCTCGTCGTCGACTGGCGAGCGCCCGTCGCCGAGCCGTTCTACCGGGCGACGCCGGCGGAGCGCTTTGGCGTCGTGCGACGGCGCCACTTCGTCTTCCGCGGGCGGACCCTCACAGGCATAGACGACGAGCTTCTCGACTCGGCGGCGCCTGGGGCCGGCGGCCTCGTTCTCATGGGAGAGGCCGCCCTCATTGCCGGGCTCGAGCGCGGCCGCAGCGGTCGCATGGCCGACATCGTCTCGACCATCCAGGCCGAGCAGGACGCCGTGATCCGGGCCGATCTCGCCGGGCCTCTCGTCGTGCAAGGCGGGGCGGGCACGGGAAAGACCGCCGTCGCCCTTCACCGGGCCGCCTACCTCCTGTACACCCATCGCCTCCGCCTCGAGCGAGAAGGGATGCTGGTGGTCGGGCCGAACCTCGTCTTCCTGCGCTACATCGACCAGGTTCTGCCGTCGCTCGGTGAGCACAGCGTGACCCTCGCCACGCCTGGCGACCTGTACGCCGGCGAGGTAGGGGCGATCTCGCCAGAGTCGATCGAGGTCGCAACGCTGAAGGGCGACACCCGGATGGCGGCCGTCGTCAAGCAAGCCGTCGAGACGAGGCAGCGGCGGCTGCGCCGCCCGCTCGTGGTCGAGCTGTCGGGCCAGGAGGTCCGCCTCGAGGTGGGCGAGACAGACCGGCTCGTCGGAGCGGCAAAGGCCTTGCCGGGCGCCCACAACGCCCGCCGGGCGGTCCTCGAGCGCCGCCTCGCCCGCGTGCTGCTTCGGGGTTGGCGGCGGGCCGCCTCGGCGGCGGCCGAAGGCGGGCGGCGGGCGAGGGTGAGCGACGACGAGATTGCCGAGGTCGCAGAGGAGCTCGAAAGCGGGCTGCGAAGGCTCCCGGCGGTGCGCGAGGCGCTCGAGACGATGTGGCCGGTGCTCTCGCCCGAGGAGCTGTTGAACGACCTCTTCGGGACGCCGGCGTTGCTGCGGCGTGCCGGGGCGGGAGCACTCGACGAGACGGAGATCGAGCTCTTGCGGCGGCCCCGTTCGCCCGACGTGGCAGCGATTGCGTGGAGCGCGGAGGACAGAGCCCTGCTCGACGAGGCGGCCGCCCTCCTCGGGCCGGTGTCGTCGGCCCGCCCGGACCGCTCCAAGCGTCGCCCGCTCTCCGAGGACGAGGCCTTCATGCTCGACCGTGCCCTCGACGACCAGCTGCCCGACTGCCCGGGCTGTGGAGCTCAGCTCGTCTTTGAGCCGAGGGGGCAAAAGTGGCACTGCGAACGCTGTGGGCGAAACTGGGCGGGCGAGGCGGTCATGACGAGCGCCGAGGAGCTGACGCTCTCCCAGGTGAGAGCGCGGGTAGCCGGCTCGTTCGCCGCTGCGACGGACCGCCTGGTGCGAAAGGGCGCCCGCTACTACGGCCACGCCGTCGTGGACGAGGCACAGGCGATGACCGCCATGGGATGGCGGGCGCTCGCCCGGCGGGTGCCCTCGGGCTCCTTTACGATCGTCGGCGACCTCGGCCAGGCGATCGGTCCGGCGGCTCCCCAATCCTGGGGCCAGATCGTGGCTGCGCTTTCCGACCGCCGACGGCCGCGGATGGCGGAGCTCACCGTCAACTACCGCACCCCTGAGGAGATCATGGCGTTGGCGTCACCCGTCCTGCTGGAGGCCTCGCCCTCGCTGTCGCCGCCTCGCTCGGCCCGCCGGGCGGGCGAGTCGCCGGTGGTGAGCAGGGTCGCCGGCAACGGATCCGGCAAGCCCGTAGAGGAGGTGGCCGTCGCCCGGGCGGTGGTGCAGGCGGCGAGCGACGAGCGGCGGCGATCCCTCGACGGGCGGGTGGCGGTCATCGCTCCCGACGCCATGCTCGGCACGCTCGCGGCCCTTCTCGAGGTGCCCGGTTCGGGCGCCGGCGCCGTCTCCACCGCCGAGGCGGACCGCCTGCTTGCCGCACCGGTCGGGGTCTTCGGCGTCGGAGCCGCCCGAGGGCTCGAGTTTGACGCCGTCGTTCTCGTCGAGCCGTCACAGATCGCCGCCGAGGAGTGCCGCGGGCTCAGAGCGGTCTATGTCGCGATCACGCGGGCGACCAGGCGCCTTCACATCGTGCACGCGGCGGAGCTTCCCGGCCCGCTCCTCGCGGCCGTCGCGGCCCTCGGTGCTCCTTCGGGCGATGAACAATGAGCGGGGAGCTCGACAGAGAGATGGTGTCCTACGTGCTGCAGGACGGGGTCGCCAGGATCACGCTCGACCATCCGCAGCGGCGCAATGCCCTGTCGAGCGAGCTCGTGGGAGAGCTCGGCGACCGGCTGCACCTGGCCCAGGGGGCCGAGGGGGTGCGGGTGATCGTTCTCACGAACTCGGGTTCCACCTTCTGCGCCGGGGCCGACCTCAAAGAGGCGCGCGAGCCGGCTCGGGCGCAGCCCGGCCGCCGCCGCCTGGCGGACATCTTCGAGCTCATGGCGATGGGGCCCCGGCCTGTCGTCGGCCGGATCGCCGGTCACTGCTTCGGCGGGGGAGTGGGCCTTGCTGCCGCCTGCGACATCTCGGTCGCCTGCGACGACGCCTATTTCGGCTTCAGCGAGGTCCGCCGGGGCGTGGCACCGGCGGTCATCTCGGTCGTGTGCCTGCCCAAGATGCGCCGCTGCGACGCCG
>JBOGHY010000276.1:0-11420 GCA_050742375.1 Acidimicrobiales bacterium
CTTCTGCCTATCGCCGCACCTCGACCCGGCGCTGGTGCGAGCCTGCAGGGCACGCGACCTCCTGCCTATTCCAGGCGTCCTCAGCCCAACCGAGATCGTCAGCGCCCAGGCGCTCGGCCTAGATCTCCTGAAGCTCTTTCCCTGCGCCGGCGTCGGCCCCGAATACCTGAAGGCGCTGCGCGGCCCGTTCCCAACGATCGACTTCGTTCCGACCGGGGGAATCGAGTTGGACGACGTCGAGGGATGGCTGCGCGCCGGAGCGGCGGCCGTCGGGCTCGGCTCTGGCCTCGTCGGGCGAGGTACGCTCTCTGCCGGTGACGCTACCGCCGTCCTCGTCCGCCGGGCCGAGACGGTGCTCGAAGCTGTCCGGAAGGCGGGGGACAGCAGTTCGCCTCTTGCGACATCCTCCTAAAGGATGCCAGACCTTGCTCGCTCAACGAGCTCCATGTCACGCTCCGGCATCCGTGTCTTCATGGACATGGCCTGGTCGGCTGGGGAGGTGGTCCATCTCGAGGTGGGCGAGCCCAGCTTCCCTACCCCTCCCCACGTCGTCGAGGCGGCGGACTCAGCTGCGCGGGCGGGCCAGACGAAGTACGTCGCCAACGCCGGCACGCCCGAGCTGCGGGAGGCGATCGCCGACAAGCTCCGCCTGCGCAACGGCTGGGAGGTGAAGAGCGAGGACGTCGTCGTCACCGCCGGCGGCGTCGAGGCCCTCTATCTCAGCCTGCTGGCCCTTGTCGAGCCGGGCGACGGCGTCCTGGTCCCCGATCCAGGCTGGCCCAACTTCCGGATGATGACGAGGGCCCTCGGTGGCTCGGTCCTCGCTTACCGCCTGCGTCCCGAGGCGAGCTACCAGCCCTGCGTCGAGGACCTCGAGGCAGCCGCGCCACCATCGGCCAAGGTGCTTATCCTGAACTCTCCGTCCAATCCGCTCGGGTCCGTAATCCCGGCCACCCGCATCAAGGAGGTTCTCGCATGGGCGAGAGCCCGCGGCATCTGGGTGGTCTCCGACGAGTGCTACGACGAGCTCGTCTTCGACGGTGCCTTCGCCAGCGTGGGTCCCCTCGACCCAACCGGTGCGGCGATCGGCTGCTACAGCTTCTCTAAGACCTACGCGATGACAGGGTGGCGCGTCGGCTACGCCGTCACGACGGAGCCTGCGGTCCACGAGAGCCTGGCGAAGCTGCAGGAAGCCGTCGTCTCCTGCGTCAACGCGCCCGCTCAGGCAGCGGCCGTCGCGGCCCTTCGCGGCCCGCAGGATGTCGTCACCGCGATGAGGGCCGCCTACCTGGCCAGGCGGGACGCGGCCGTCTCCCTCCTCGGCTCGGCCCGCGTCGATGTGCTCCTCCCCTCGGGAGCCTTCTACCTCTGGCTCGACACCTCGCCCTGGGCAACCGACGACTGGGAGCTCGCCACCGAGCTACTCACCGAAGCCCGGGTGGCCGTGGCGCCCGGGTCGGCCTTCGGTGAGTACGGCAAAGGCTTCCTCCGTGCTTCCCTCGCCACCGAGACCTCCGTCCTCCTCGGGGGACTCGAGCGGATCGTCTCGCACCTGGAGCGAAGGAGGACATCCGCCGGTCCCTCCTGCACACCGAATGGCACCTGTGCTACCTTCCCTTAGATTGGACTAGCTGTCCACAATGACTGGAGGCAAACTTGGAACCGCGAGAATCTCAGGGTGCCAGTGAGAGTCACGGGTCCCGGCAGCTCAGCCGGCGGCAGTTCCTCACCCGTAGCGCGGCGCTTGGCATAAGCATCCCACTCGCCGGCGAGCTCTTCGCCGCCTACACCAGCAGCCCGAGCGCGGCAGCCGCGTCGACTAGCGCCGCCAAGTCGAGCTCGAACTCCTCATCGAAGGGGATCACAGTCGGCCTCGACACCGACATCGACACCCTCGACCCCATCTCCTTCCGCTCCGACGCCGCATACGAGGCGGTGATCCAGGTCTACGACATGCCGGTGAACAACCCCGTCAAGCGGATCGACGGCATCCTCCAGGGTGTCGCCGGCTCGCTCGTCCCCGAGCTCGCCGTCAAGTACTCGGTATCGCCTGACGAGACGGTCTACAAGTTCACCGTCCGAAAAGGCGTGAAATTCAGCAACGGCTACCCCGTCACAGCCGACGCGTTCCGCTACAGCTACCTTCGCGCGCTTGAGGGTCCCGGCTACGCCAGCCTAGTCATGGGCCTCCTCAAGGTGACGAAGCCCTCGCAGATCGTCGCCACGGGACCGATGACCTTCGAGCTGCGCCTCTCAGAGCCGAACCCGCTCGGGCCGAAGCTCGTCCCGCTGTCGGTGCTCGAGATCATGGACCCGAAGCTCTCGAAGCACGAGGCGACGAAGAAGGACCCCTGGGCCGCCGACTACTATCGCACCCACATGATGGGGACCGGTCCCTACATGCAGAGCAGCACCACCTGGCAGTCCGGCAACCAGTACCTCCTGGAGAAGAACCCCCACTACTGGGACAGGTCGAAGGTGAAGAACGGCGGCGTTCTCCTCAAGTACGTCCCCTCAGCCGACGACCGCGCTCTCCTTGTCCAGGAGGGCTCGATCGACGTCGCCTTCGGTCTGCCGGCTAACAAGCTCCACTCGCTCCGCCACGCTCACGGTCTCAGGCTGATCAACGTGCCGAGCCGGAACTGGAACTACCTCGGCATGAACAACACCATCAAGCCCTTCAACGACGTCCGGGTGAGGCAGGCAATCGCCTACGCCCTCCCATACGAATCACTCATCAAGGACTCCTTGTACGGTTTCGCCTCTCCGCTGAAGGGCATCATCGCCTCGAGCACGCCGACGGCGGACGACAGCCTCTGGCCCTACAAGACCGACGTCCGCAAGGCAAACCACCTGATGGCCGAGGCGGGGCACTCGAGTGGGTTCAACACGACGCTCACCGTCCAAGTGTCGACGCCCGACGACCTGAACTCGGCGACGTTCATACAGGCCGCCCTGCACAAGATCGGCATCGACATCACGATCAGCCAGGTCTCCAGCGCTTCGTTCGCGACGAAGGTCGACAGCGGAGAAGTGCCGATGTTCATCGACTACTGGTACTCCTGGGTGGACGACCCCTTCTACCAGATGTACTGGCTCCTCGACTCGAAGAACACCGAGACCGGCGGCTCGAACACAGCCAAGTACTCCGACGCCGAGATGGACAAGCTCATCAACTCCGGGGTCTACGACACGAACGCCAGAACCCGCGAGCAGAGGAGCCGTGCCGTCCAGACGAGGTTCAACGAAGCCGTGCCGTACGTCCCACTCTACTCTGAGAACTTCACGCTGGCGACGCGCACCGACGTGAAGGGCGTCAATGTGTTCCCCGACCAGTACGTGCGTTTCTGGATGCTCTACAAGGACTGAGGGGCCGACCAAACTGAGGAAGCGAGGAAGGGCTGGGGGGTGACCCTTTACATCCTCAGGCGAGTGGCTCTCGCCGCCGTCACGCTCGTCGGAATAGTTGTAGTGGTCTTCCTCGTGACGCACGTGCTGCCCGGCAATCCTGCGGTCGTGCAGGTCGGTGGCTACGCCAACGCCCACACGCTGAAGGCGATCGAGCAGCAGATGGGCCTCGAACGGCCACTCTCCGCCCAGTTCTGGTCGTACGTGGACGGTCTCTTACACGGCAGCCTCGGCACGAGTTACACGACCGGCAACCCGGTGGCCGAGGATCTGCTCACCCGGCTCCCGGCGACGATCGAGTTGGCCGTGGCGAGCACCGTGATCGCCTCCCTTGTCGGAGTCCCGCTTGGGATCGCAGCTGGGCTTCGCGAGGAAAGCGCGACGGACTGGCTGGGCCGCCTCGGTGCCCTCCTCGGATCGAGCATTCCGCTCTACTGGCTCGGCCTCGTCCTCATCGTCCTCTTCTACGCTGTATGGCACCTGGCACCGGCGCCGTCCGGTGAGCTGAACGCCTTCGCGACGCTTCCTACGACCTACACTCACTCGGTCATCCTCGATAGCCTCCTGAGCGGCAACTGGGGCACGGCGGCCGACGCCCTTGAGCACCTGGCGCTCCCGGCGGTGACACTCGGAGTAGTGGAGACGGCGCCCATCCTCAAGATCACCCGGGCGGCGACCCTCGAGGTGGCAGGAAGCGACTACCTGCGCACCGCCCGGGCCTACGGGCTGTCCAAGTGGGAGATCTTCCGCAACGACGTCCTGCGCAACGTCGCCACGCGCTCGCTCACGGCCCTCGGGGTCGTCTTCGGCTACCTCCTGGGAGGGAGCATCCTCGTCGAGCGGATCTTCGACTGGCCCGGCATCGGCCTATACGCCTGGGACGCCGTCACCGGGAGCGACTTCCAGGCCGTGCAGGGCTATATCCTCACGGTCGGAGTCATCTACGTAGCGCTGAACCTCGTGGTCGACCTCCTCTACGCGGTCGTCGACCCCCGCATCCGCTACGGCGGGTCTGAGGTCCGCAGAGGCGGCGGCGGTCGGCCGCGGCTCAGGATGCCCGGGCGGCGCGTCATCGCCGTCCCGTCGACAGAGGGCGGCTGATGGCTCTGATCACCGACGTCAATTACGAGCAGGAGACGGCAGGCTCGCCCGCCTTCGAGACGCCGGGCGAGCAGCGAGCTTTCCGACTCCGCACCGAGCTCCGCAGGCATCCGAATTTCGCCATCGCCGTCGGCCTGCTCGTCCTCGTGACCGTCGTGGCAGTCTTGGGGCACTTCGCCCCGCCTCACAACCCCCTCGCCATAGACCCGAACGCCATCATGGTCTCGCCCAAGCCAGGGCACTGGTTCGGCACCGACGAGTTCGGGCGCGACGTCCTGTCCCGGATCCTCTACGGGATGGGCATCGACCTCGTCATCGGTCTCGTCGTCGCCAGCCTGGCCCTCCTCGTCGGCTCCGCCGTCGGCCTGGTGAGCGGCTACCTCGGTGGCGCGGTGGACGACATCGTTATGCGACTCGTCGACATCGTCATGTCCTTCCCGTCGTTCCTCCTCGCTCTCGCCATCGCGGTAGTTCTCGGCAACAACGTGAGGAACGTGGTCATCGCCGTCACCATCGCGTATGTTCCCTACCTCGTCAGACTGACGCGCAGCAGCGTCCTGTCGGCCCGCGGCTCCGACTACGTGCTCGGCGCGAGGGCTGCCGGTGGCTCGAAGCTGCGCATCATGGCCTGGCACGTGCTCCCGAACGCCATCGGGCCCACGATTGTCCAGGCGGCACTCATGACGGGATGGGCGATTCTCGACGTCTCTGGCCTGAGCTTCCTCGGCGTCGGCATCCAGCCTCCCTCGCCGGAGCTCGGCGTCCAGGTTGCCGCAGGGTCCTCCTACATCACGAGCGGACAGTGGTGGGTCTCGGTCTTCCCCGGCGTCGCCATCATAATCATGGTCCTCGCCTTCAACTTCCTCGGCGACTACGCCGAGGAGAAGCTCCGCGGCCACGGCGCCTGATGACTGGCCTCGAGGTGCGTGGGCTGCGCGTCGGGCTCGGCGACCGGGAGATCCTCCACGGCGTCGACCTCAGCGTCGGGCCGGGCACCTGTGTCGGCCTCGTAGGCGAGAGCGGCAGCGGCAAGAGCCTCACGGCCCTAGCGTCTCTCGGCCTCCTGCCAAGCCGGCTACGGGTGACGGCAGGCTCGGTGCTGCTCGACGGTGAGGAGGTGGCGAGCGCCACGACCGACCGGACAAGGGAGGTGCGCGGCTCGGGCATGTCCATGATCTTTCAGTCACCCCGCGCCGCGTTGAACCCGCTCCTGCGGGTGGGCCGGCAGCTGGAGCGGGTTCTCCGCCACAAGGGTCACGGCGCCGACGCCCGCCGGCGCTCGGTCGAGCTCTTCGCCGCCGTAGGCCTCTTCGAGCCCGAGAAGGTGGCCCGCCTCTACCCGCACGAGCTGAGCGGCGGCATGTGCCAGCGGGTCGTAATCGCCATGGGCATCGCCAGTGAGCCCCGCGTCCTCCTCGCCGACGAGCCGACGACGGCCCTCGACGTGACGGTGCAAAAGGACATCCTCGACCTGCTCGACGACCTGAGGGAGCGACGCCGGATGGGAGTGCTGCTCGTCTCGCACGACCTGAGCGTCATCGCCGAGCGCTGCAGCTCGATCTCGGTGATGTGGCGGGGCTTAGTCGTCGAGTCCGACGCCACCTCCGTCGTTCTCGCCGAACCGTCCCATCCATTCACTAGGGAGCTCGTCCGCGACCTCGAACAGGTGCCGCTCGAGGACGAGGAGGCCGCCAGGTGACCGCTCTCATCGAGGTGCGCCAGCTGGAGAAGGACTTCCGTCGGGGAAAGGGCGTCGTCCACGCCGTCGCCCGCGTCGACCTCGCTCTCGAGAAGGGAGAGGCCGTCGCGGTGATCGGCGAGAGCGGGTCGGGTAAGTCGACCCTGGCCCGCTGCATCACGCGCCTCGAGACACCCACCTCGGGTCAGGTGATCTTCGGCGGAGACGATGTCACGAAGCTAAGGGACAGGGCACTTCGCCCGTTCCGCAGACACGTGCAGCCCGTCTTCCAGGACCCGCTCACTTCGCTGAACCCGCGCTGGAGCGTCCGCAGCCTCGTTTCCGAGCCGTTGAAGCTGCACAGCGTGAAGGACGTCGACGGCCGCGTCGACGAAGTGATGGCAGAAGTCGGTCTGCATCGAGACCTCCTCCGCCGTCGCCCGGCGGACCTGAGCGGCGGCGAGCGCCAGAGAGTGGCCATCGGCCGGGCGATCGCCATCCGCCCCGCCGTCCTCGTCCTGGACGAACCGACCGCCTCGGTCGACATGTCGATGCGCCGCTCACTTCTCGCCCTCTTGAGACGCTTGCAGGAGGAGCAGCAGCTGACCTGCCTGTATATCTCTCACGACATCCGCACCGTCGAGGAGACGTGCACCCGGACCGTAGTCATGTACAGGGGCAAGCTGGTCGAAGAAGGGCCGACCGACGAGGTACTGAACTCGCCGAGCGACAGCTACACCCGTCGACTCATGGCGGCAGTGCCACGTCTTGGCAGAGCACGCCCCGGCAGCGCACCCGCCGCCTCAATCGGACGCCCGCCGCCCGGAGACGTCGATGCCTGAGGCGCTCGCGGCGAGAGCCGCCGCCCTTGCCCTCCTCGCCGCCTGCACGCCAGGGCGACCGACCGGTGACCCGTTGCTGTCACCGACGGCGGCCTGCTGGACACCCCTCTCGGACTGGGAGACGGGCCCCGTGGACGGCCTCGCCGCCCTCCGGCGGGCGGCTGCGGCAGTGCTGGCGGCCGCCGTCGAGAGCAACGAGCTGATCCCATCGGCAGTCGTAGCCAGCGACGAGCTGGCGGTGGTCGAGGTTGAGCTCCCTCGTGACGACCGACGGCCAGCGGACGCTCCCGGCGACTCCGCCGGCTCGGTCAGCTTGACGTTGCTCGTCGTAGTGAGAGACGGTCTGGTGCACGAGGCGAGGTGCTACTTCGACCCGGAGGCAGCGCCGGCCGCGAGCGACAAGGAAAGCCCGGCTCGTCGCCAATAAGACGGAGAGAGGAGATCGCGTGCCAGAGAGCGAGAGGAGCCTCGGCCTGGTGCTGGGCAGCGCCATGCAGCCCGAGCAGCTTGTGCCCGTGGCCGTGGCGGCTGATCGTGCGGGCCTCGACGAGCTGTGGTTCTCTGAGGACTGCTTCTTCACCGGAGGCATCAGCGGTGCCGCCGCTGCCCTCGCTTCGACGTCGCGGGTGCGCGTCGGTCTCGGCGTGGTCTCCGCCATGCTCCGCCACCCCGCCCTCCTGGCGATGGAGGTTGCAACGATCTCGGGGGCATTCCCAGACAGACTCCTCACTGGAATCGGTCTCGGCGTCCCGGCCTGGCTGGAGCAGGTCGGGCGACTCCCCCGCTCTCCCGTCGGCGCCATGACCGAGTGCGTCACCGCGGTCCGCCGCCTGCTCGCCGGGGAGCGGCTGGACGAGTCGGGTGAGGAGTACGCCTTCGCCGACGTCGCACTGGCCCACCCGGCGAGGCGCCCCACGCCGATATATATGGGCGTCATCGGGCCCCGGATGTTACGGCTCTCCGGAGAGATCGCCGACGGTTCGATCCTCTCGGTCTGCGCCGGGGTGCAGTACCTGCGATGGGCGAGAGACCAGGTCGACGCCGGCAGGGCAAAGGCCGGGCGAACCGACCCTCATCGCCTGACGGCCTTCGCCATCTACTCGGTCGACCGCGACCGCAAGGCTGCCCAGACGGCGGCCCGGGAAAGCCTCGCCTTTTACCTCTCCGCCGGAGGTACGAACGCCATCACCGACGTCGAGGAGATCTCCGGGCCGGTGGCGAAAATGGCCGAAGGGGGCGGGGCGGCTGCCGTCGAGGCGAAGATGCCAGAGGAGTGGGTCGATCGGCTCACCGTCTGCGGGTCTGCCGCCGACTGCGCTGAGCGCATCCGAGACCTCTACGAGAACGGGGCCGACTCGGTCGTGCTCTTGCCCGTCCCGAGCGCCGACACGATTGGAGCGACACGGACGACAGCTGCCGACGTCCGGCCGCTCCTCTCCTAGGCGGCGACCGGTGCCGGATCGCGAGGAGGAGACAGCGGAGATCCTCGAGCAGCTCTACGCCGCCTTCCTCGCCGGCGACCCCGAAGTTATGCTCGGCCTTCTCTCCGACGACGTCTCCCTCCGCTTCCTCGGCCAGGTCGATACCCGCGGGATCGAGGGAGCGCGGCGCTTCTTCACCTTCGCCGGCGGGCTCCTTCAGGACGTGCACTTCGAGATCCACCAGAAGATCGTCGACGGAGAGTGGGCGGCCGTCGTCTGGAGCGAGACGGCTCTGACGGCCGGTGGCGAGCCGTGGGCGAACCACGGGATCGACCTCATCCGGGTCGAGGACGGCAAGATCACGGTACTCCATGAGAACAACGACGCTCGGCTCGTCCACCGCCACTTCCCCTCCTACTCGTGAGGCGGCCTCGCCTTAGGCCGAGGCGGCAACTATAGGCACTCCGCACAATAACTCAGGCGATCGAGGCTGGGCGAGGTAACCCCGCCGTGTGGAGGTGAGCGACACCGCCCTGGTCGAGATGTTCACCACGGTGATGCCGCTGCTCGACGAGCGCCAGCGGCGTGTCCTAGCCGGCGCCCAGGCGCGCGCCTTCGGGCGGGGAGGAGTCGGAGCGGTCGCCGCGGCGGCGGGGATGGCCCGTTCGACCGTGCAGAACGCGCTCGTCGAGATCCGGTCGGGCATCGACCCGAAAGCCCCCGTGCGTCGTCCCGGTGCCGGCCGCAAGAAGCTCGTCGACAAGGACCCGCATTTGCTCCATAACCTCGACGACCTCGTCGAGCCCGAAGCCCGTGGCAACCCGATGTGCCCGCTTCGCTGGACCTCCAAGTCGACGGGCCATCTCGCGGCGGCCCTGTCGGAGATGGGGCACGCCGTCAGCCCCGACACCATCGGACGGCTTCTCTCGGAGATGGGCTACAGCCTGCAGGCCCTCGCCAAGCAGCGCGAGGGCGCCCAGCACCCCGACCGGGACGCCCAGTTCGTCTACCTCTCGGAAAAGGTCGCCGAGCACCTGCACGCCGGCCAGCCGGTGATCAGCGTCGACACGAAGAAGAAAGAAGTGGTCGGTCAGCGCCACAACGGCGGGCGGGAGTACCAGCCGAAGGGGAGCCCAGAGCGGGTCGATGTCCACGACTTCCCCGATCCCGAAGTGCCAAACGCCATCCCCTTTGGAGTCTACGACCTCGCCGCCAACGAGGGCTTCGTCGTTGTCGGCGACAACCACGACACGGCCACCTTCGCGGTCGCTGACTTGTTTCTGACTTCGCGATAGAGATCCCGGCTGATTCAAACAACATCATCGGGTCTCCGGCTTGTTGGTCGCTCGGCTGCTGCGATGGTAGGCGAGGCGGCGGAGACGCGCCGCCTCGAGTCCGACCTCCCGGGCCTTTCTGATGGCCGGACCCCGCCCCTCGTGCTCGTCGTCGGGGGTCACATATCCGATGCCGGCATGGAGGCGAACCCCGTTCCATCTCGGCCGGATGAGGTCGAGCTCTCGGCGCAGCACCTCGATGTTTGTGATCGACTCCAGGTGGGGGTACTCGGCCTTGAGGTGGCCGTTGAAGCTCTCGATCCAGGCCTGGTCGGTGGGCGTGCCGGGTCGGCCGAAGTGGGTGGCGATGGCGCACAGCGCCATGAACTCGCGAGTCGATCCCGAGGTCATCTGGGCGCCGTTATCCGAGACGGCGAGCAGGATCGGCCGGGCGGGGTCGTCGGTCGTGATGGCCGCCCGCCCGTCGGCGCGGCGCTCGACAGCGTCGAGCAATCCTTCTGACGCCAGGGCGTCGGTGAAGACGATCTCGACCTGGGTGGAGGTCTCCTCGGACGAGACGATGTGGGCCAGCCACTTTCTGGACACGAGGTCTTCGACGACGGTGAGCGCCGCTCGGGCTCGGGTGAAGTGCGTCGTGTCGTAGATCCAGATCTGCTGGGGTCGGTACTCGACCCAGTCGGGGAACGGCTTGTGCACAGAGGTCCCCGGGCGCTTGGGCGGGTGCAGGACGAGCCCGTGAGCAGCAAGAACGCGCCGGACTGAGGATGGGCCGACGAAGACGGTGTGGGTGTAGGAGCCCCGGTGGGCGAGCTTTCGATGCGAGCGGTCGATGTCGCCCCAGTCGTCGTAGAGGGCGATGATCGCCTGGACCTCGTCGTCCAAGAGGCCGTGCATCGGGTGGCCGCCGGAGGGGTGGTCCTCCAACTCGCCGGCGGCCCATCCAGCGATACGCCCGCACCTCGGCGAGCTCGAGCTCCCGACACGCCCCAGCGAAGCTCCAGCCAGACGCCGTGGCGTCGTCGATGAGCCCCAATAGGGCGGCCTTGGTGGCCGCGTCCACCCGGCGCGGGACCCGGCCACTCAGCCCCAGCGCCCTTTTCCCTCCATGACCATCAACTTGACCGCCATCTCCTTCAGGGCCTCGCCAAGACGGGCGGCGTCGATCCGGGCGGCGTCGAGCTCGAAGTCCCGCTCCTTGGCGCGGCGCCCCGGACGGGCCCTCGCGAGCGCCTCCAGAGCGCCTTCCTTGGCGACGGTGCGGATGCGCATGATCACGCTCCGATCCACCCGCCAGGCCTCGGCGGCCTCGATGACGGTCACCTCCTGGCGCACCAGCTGGAGGAAGATCTCGTACTTCTGCAGCGGGGTCAAGAACCGCTTGGCGCGTCGTCCTGCACGGTCCGTCCCGCGGGTCTCGTCGGTCATCATCCGATGGTCCTCCACTTCTCGTGGAGACCCGCGGATGCTGCTTGATTCCGAAGCCGATCCCTATCGCGAAGTCAGGTGCAAACCAGTTACGCGGCGGAGAGGTGGATGTTGAGGTGGTCGAGGCCACGCAGGGTGAAGCCGTCGCGCCACGCCGGCCTGTTGTCCATGGTGGATGCCCCAGCCGAAGCTGACCGACTTGTTGTCCGGAGGCATCAGGTCGAGCCGCTCGGGGTCTCGATCAGCTCCT
>JBOGHY010000277.1:0-4861 GCA_050742375.1 Acidimicrobiales bacterium
GGGTCCCGACGGCGCCGGTGCGTGCGTAGGTGCGGCCCCGGGGGAGGCGGTTCGGGTCGAGGCGGGCCCGGCCCTCGAGGGCCTCCACCCAGGCGCGGCCCCACCACGTCGCCCCGAAGGGCCGGCGGCCCTTGCGGATCGGGCCCTTGCCTGGGCGGCGCGGCTTGCGCTCGGGCCAGTAGTCCCCGTCCCAGTGCCGCGGCGGGCTCATCGGGCCCTCATCGGGCCCTCATCGGCATGCCGGCTCGTGGAAGCCAGCCCGCACGTCGGGAGGCGCCCCGGCGGGAGCGTGCGTCTGCTCGGCCAGATCTCGGCCCGGTGGCGTCCCAACCTCTTGCCGACGCCTTCTCAGCAGGCCACGACAAGGATCGGGAGCCGGAAGCCGAGACGAGAGCTCCGATGTCCTCCGCGTCGCTGGTGATTATGCGGTCTCCCGCATTGGCGATGGCAACCACGGTGGCGTCAACGGCATCTCCTCTACCGGCAAGGCCCGACAGGACCCCGGCATCCTGTCCGAGGCGCCGATCGACAGCCTTGACATCGACGGAGCGAAGGAGACGGGCGAGCTCCTCGGCGGTCAATGGTCCGTGCTCGGCTTCCCAGCCGTCGAGGAACCTGGTCAGAGTTTCGGCTCGCAGCCGGGCGGCGGCCGCTTCGGCCAGCCACCCTGACAGGCCGCGGCCGCTTTGCTTGGCGGCTGCCCGCACGGCGTCACCGAGGTCGGGATCGAACGAAACGCTCAGCTTGTCGACCTTCACGCCGTGAGTCCTACCACGGTCGGATGCACCCTCGTATGACCCAATCGCTGATCCGAGCCTCGACACGTAGGCGGGAGCTAGGCGGGCGCGCCGAGGCGGACTAGCTCGGCGAGCTCGTCGTCAGAGAGATCCCCGATCCAGCCCTCGCCCTCGCCGACGACCGCCTCGGCGAGGGCGCGCTTTTTCTCCAAGAGCACGGCGATGCGGTCCTCCAGGGTGCCCTCGCAGACGAGGCGGTGGATCTGCACGGCGCGGGTCTGGCCGATGCGGTGCGCCCGGTCGCTCGCCTGGTCCTCCACGGCCGGGTTCCACCAGCGGTCGTAATGGATGACATGTGTGGCTTTCGTCAGGTTGAGGCCGACGCCGCCGGCCTTGAGCGACAGCAGGAAGACGGGCACCTCGCCAGCCTGGAACGAGGCGACCATCTCGTCGCGCCGGCGGGGGGGCACGCCACCGTGGAGGAAGAGCGTCTTCACGCCGCCCTCGGCGAGGTGGGCTTCTATGAGGCTGCACATCTCGACGAACTGGCTGAAGACGAGGACCGAGTCGCCCTCGGCGAGGATCACGTCCAACAGCTCGTCGAGGCCGGCGAGCTTGCCCGAGCGCCCGGCGATCGGCCCTTTTTGGTGGAGGTACTGGGCGGGGTGGTTGCAGATCTGCTTGAGCACGGTCAGCAGGCGAAGGACGAGCCCCTGGCGGGCGATGCCGGCTTTGCGCTTGATGGCGGCGAGCGCCTCGCGGACCTCGGCCTCGTACAGCGTCGCCTGCTCGGCGACGAGCGGGACGGCGAGGTCGGTCACCGTCCGCTCGGGCAGCTCGGGCGCGATGCGGGGGTCGGTCTTGCGCCGCCGCAGCAAAAAGGGCCGCACCATGGCGGCGAGCCGCTCGGTGGCGCCGGGGTCCCGGTTGCGCTCGACGGCGACGGCGACGCCGCGGCGGAAGCGCTCGAGGGGCCCGAGCAGCCCCGGCGTCGTCCAGTCGAGGATCGACCACAGCTCGGTCAGGCGGTTCTCGACGGGCGTGCCCGTGAGCGCCACGCGGGCGCCTGGCGGAAGGCTGCGAAGCGCCTTGGCGGTCTCGGAGAGCGGGTTCTTGGCATGTTGCGCCTCGTCTGCCACCACGAGACGAAAGCCCCCCTCCGAGAGCCTCTCGCGCTCCCGTCGCAGCACCCCGTAGGTGGTGAGCACCACCTCGTCGGTGCCGACGCAGTCGAGGTGGCGGCCCCCGCCGTGGAAGCGCCGCACCGGCACGCCCGGGGCGAAGCGTCGGAGCTCGCGCTCCCAGTTGCCGAGAAGAGAGGTCGGGCAGACGACGAGCGTCGGGCCTTTGCCCGCAGCGGCGGCCTCCAGTAGGTGCAGAGCGATCACCTGGATCGTCTTTCCGAGGCCCATGTCGTCGGCCAGGCAGGCACCGAGACCAAGAGAGGTCATCTGCTGAAGCCAGGCCGTGCCCCGGCGCTGGTAGGGGCGCAGCTCGGCCAAGAGCCCGGGCGGCTCGGCGATCTCCTCGAAGACGCTGTGACCGTTCCTTTCGGCCTCGGGCCCTCCGGCGAGCCCGCGAAGGCGCGAGGCCAGCTCCGCGAGCGGGCCCGTGGCGGCGACGGCGACGAGCTCGCCGTCGAGCTCGACCTGGCCGGCGAGAAGGGCGCCGAGCGCCTCGGCGGCGGTCACGCGACGCGCCCTTTTGTCCGCCGCCCTTCTGACGAGCTCCGGGTCGACGACGACGAAGCGCCCGCGGAGGCGCACGACACCGCGCTTGGCCTCGGCGAGGGCGGCGAGCTCGTCGGGCGTGAGCGCCTCGCCGCCAAGGGCGATCTCCCAGCGGAACTCCAGCAGCTCGGTGAGCGAGAAGCCTGCGGGGACGACCGATGCCGGAGCTTGGGTGACGACGGCGCGGATGCTCAGGCGGTCGTCCACGAGCTCCGCCGGCCAGAGCACCTCGATGCCCGCCTGGCCGAGCGCCTCGGTGCCTTCTAAGAGGAGATCGGCGAGGGTGTCGTCGTCGAGGGCGAGCGCGCTCGGCACCGCCTCCGCGAGGAAGCCCCCGAGCGGCGCCCACACCCGCTGGCCGCGGCGAAGCGCCAGGAGCAGGTCGCGCTCGGCCGCCTCGCCGAAACGGGCGAGCACCGGTCCCGGCATCGAGAAGAGGTCGCCGGCATCGACCACGAGGCTTGGGTCGGTCGTGCTCGTCATCTGGAGAACGGCCCGGCCCGCGGGCTCGAAGCCCTCGTCGCCGGCGGCCCCGTCCTCGGCGCCGGCCCCGTCCTCGGCGCCGTCGTCGGCGCCGTCGTCGATCTCGATGCCGTAGCGGGTCGGGCCGAGCTCGACGCGAAGTGAGACGCTCGCCCCGTCGCCCGGGGCGCCCGCCGCCTCCTCGAGCCATTCCCTCAGCTCGCTCACGTCGTTCACCTCTTCGCCGGCGAAGCTCGGCGCCGCCGCCACGGCCTGCGCCGCCGCCGTGCGCACGAGGGAGTCCGCAAGCGCGTCCCAGCAGGCGCGCACGAGGGCTCTCGGCGAGGCGATCCTCAGGGGGGTTTTGCCCGGCACGGCGACGCAGTGCCCGAGCGGCGGGAAGGCCGACGCGAGCGACTCGAGGAAGCGAAGATCGCCCGGGTCGAGCGGACCGGCGGTCCACGAGTCGGCCCCGCCAGGCGTGACGGCCGGCTGGAGCCGGCCTCGGGCGAGGAGTGCGAGCCCGGAAACAAGCGCCGACGACCATGCGAGGGCGCTCGGGCTCGCCTCGCCGGGACGGGCCGCTGCGAGGAGCTCGATGGCGGGACCTACAGCGACGAGGCGGGCCGGGACCTCGCGGCGCCGGACGGCACGGCCGCCGCCCGCCGGGAGGACGAGCTCGACCACCTCGAGCTCTCCGGTGAGACCGGCGGCCGGCTCGAGCTCTCCGGTGAGACCGGCGGCCGGCCGCGCCGCCTCTTTCGCGCCAGCGCGAACTGGCTCGAAGAAGCAAAAGCGCGACCTGCGGGGCGGATCTGCGGGCAGGAACGTGACCTCGAAGGAGGCTCCGGTCTCCACTCCGCCGTTCTAGCTCACAGGCCGCCTCCGGCACGGACTCGTCCTCGAGCCACCCGAGCGTTCGGTGCGGTCCTCATGGCGGAGGCAGCCCTGCAGGCCCGCGGCGGGATCGACGATTCGGAGTGCCTTTACGGCTCGCTCGGGCCGTCATTCTGTTCGCCCGCGAACCGGCGAAGGTGGGGGCATGGCCGAGAGCGGCCCAGGCACGTCCACTCGTCGCTGCCCAGTGAGTAGGGGGGGCTGCCTACCGAAAGCCTGTCCCTGTCTGGAGTTGACGCGTCTGGTTGGAGGCCATGGGTGACACGACCCTGGCCGGAAGAGTCCTAGGGCGAGTAGCCCACGGCGGTAGCCCAGAGGCGGTCGACGTGGAGTGTGCCCGAAGCATCGGCGGTGTCCACCGTCACCGTGGACGGTGTGCGGTCGCCGGAGGGCGACAGGATGGTGGCCGACCCGGTCCAGCCCATGAAGTTCTTGGTGGAGTGGAGCACTCTGGCTAGCGGCACCTCCCGGAAGTTGTGGGCTTTGACCGCGCTCTGCACGAGGAGTTTGACCGAGTCGAAGGTGTAGGGACTCCACAGGCCAGGTAGCGAGTGGAACTTGGCCTTGAAAGCAGACACGAAGTGGCCCGAGCCCTTGAAGTCGGCAGGGGCGGGCACGCCAAGCACCGGGCAGTTTTGGACGGCGGCGATCCCGGCGTCGGTCACGTAGCCGCCCGCGGCCGAGGCGTAGTCAGACAGGCAGTTCTTGCCCTTGCCCGGGGCCTTGAGCATGTCGTCAGCCACCAGCGCGCCCTCGGGATAGTACAGATCGCCGTAGACCCCGGTGGGTTTGCTTGCCAGGGCCTGGTTCACGGCTTTCTGGATCACGGCGGCATCGTTTGTGGCGCTAGGGATGATCGGGATGTTGGCCGACACGGTGACTCCAGTGGCCTGGAGCCCGGTCACCAACGAGGTGTCTGCCCCCTTGGTGTAGGCGGTGGAGTTGTCATAGATGATGGCCACGGAGGTGTTCTTCTGCCAGGTGGTCAGGGCCTGCACCGCGATCGGCGAGATCTGGTCGTTCATGGGCTGGAGC
>JBOGHY010000278.1:0-5420 GCA_050742375.1 Acidimicrobiales bacterium
GCGAGCAGCGCCACGATCGGCGCCAGCGCGTCCGCCCGCACGGCCGCCTCCCGGTCGCCTGATCGCAGGAGCGGGTAGCCGAGCACGCTGAGGCCTGTCACGCCGAAGCCGAAGGCGATGAGCGCCCCCCGCAGTCCGACGGCGTCGAGCACCGCTGTTGCGCCGATGCTGGCGATCATGATGCCGCCGGCGATGACCGCCCAGAAGACCCCGAAGACGCGGGCGATGAGCTCGGGGGCGAGGCTGCGCTGGATGGCGGTGACGGCGATCACGTCGACCACGAACATCCCCATGCCGCTCACGATGGTGACGACGTAGGCGACGACCCGGTCGTGTGTGAAGGCGAGGCTCGCCATCGGCAGGAACAGCGCCGCCATGCCAATGACGACGGTGACGGCGAGGTGGCGCCGCTTGGCGAGGCGGTTGGCGAAGGTCGCCGCCAGCACGCCGCCGACGCCCATCATCGTGAAAAGGAAGCCGTAGCTCTTCGTGCCCCCACCGATCTGCTGGTCGCTCACGACGATGTAGAGGATCTTCTGAAGCCCGTCGAAGCAGGAGTCGAGCACGCAGAACCCGACGAGGATCGCGACCGTGCGGTTCGAGGCGATCGCCTTCATACCGACCTTCACCTGCGCCCACGGCTTGGCCGTGCCGGCCTCGGTGACGTCGGTCGGGCGGCTCCGGGCCTTCACCAGGGACAGGATGAGCGCCGAGGCGCCGAAGGTGGCGGCGTTGAAGACGAGCACGCTTGTCACCGAGCCCAGGAGCAGCATGAGGGCGCCGATCGCCGGCCCGAAGACGACTGCGAGGTTGGCGATCCCGACGTTGAGCGAGTTGGCGGCGCCGAGGTCGTCCTCGCCGACGATCTGGGGGAGGAGCGCCGACAGTGCCGGCTCGTAGGGCGACAGGAGGAGGCTCGTGAAGACGGCCATCACGACGACGAGCAGGATCGGGGCCCTGACCGACACCACGAATGCCAGCAGCAACGTATATGCGAAAGCCCCTCCGTCGAGGCCGATCATCAGCCTGACGCGCTCGAGCCTCTCCGCGATCACCCCCGAGTACGGGCTCGAGACCATGCCGATCGCGAGCCGGATCACGACATAGGCCGAGAGCCAGGTGGCCGAGTGCGTACGGTCGAAGACGTAGACGGCGAGGACGGTCGACTGCGCCCAGCTTCCGACGGCCGAGACGGTGAGGGCGGAGAAGAGCTTCCGGCAGTCGGGCCGCGCCATGACGGACCGGTAGGTGCCGGCCTTCGGTGCCTTCACTCAGCTCCCCTCGTCGGTCAATGCCGGCCCGCGGCACCGGTACGGGACGACCTCCCGGCGGTGCCTGGCGCAGGACGACTCCCGGCGACGGCGCCGGACGGCGAGACGCTACCGTACGACGCCGTGACGAGGTCGGTCTCCTTCGACCGGGCCGCCGGCTACTACGACGCCACCCGCCGCCTGCCCGATGCCGTCATGGGACACGTCGTGGAGCTGCTCGGTACCGAGCTCGCCGGCCACCAGCCCACCCTCGAGATCGGGGTCGGCACGGGCCGGATAGCGCTGCCGCTCAGCGCTCACGGAATTGCAGTCCTCGGTTGCGACCTCTCGGCCGCCATGCTCGGCCGCCTCCTCGAGAAGACCGGCCCGGGCGGCGAGATGCCGGTGCTGCGGGCCGACGCGACGGCGCTCCCCCTCGCAGGCTCGTCGGTCGGCTCGGTCCTCGCCTGTCACGTGCTGCACCTCGTGGAGGGCTGGAGAGAGGCAGCCGACGAGGCATTGCGAGTCCTCCGCCCTGGCGGGCGGTTCCTCGTGGACTTCGGTGGCGGCGCGCCTGCGCCCTGGAGCGAGGCCACCGAGGAGGTGCTGGCAGATCACGGGGTCGTGAGGGTCCGCCCAGGGGTGTCCCGCAGCGGCGACCTTGCCGCCTACCTCTCTCGCCGGGCCGTCGCCCGGCCGCTGCCCGCCGTCTACTTGACGGAGACGAGGAGCCTCGGAGTCGAGCTCGAAGCCTTGGAAGAGCAGATCTATGCCTGGAGCTGGGACTACGAGGCCGCCCTGATGAAGGCGGCCTGCACCGGCGTGCGGGCGTGGGCTGCCGGCGGCGGATGGAGGCTCGACGAGGAGGTGGAGGTCAGATCGACAATCCAGTACTGGGCCTTCGACACGACGCTCTGACCTACGACCTGCGCCAACCGGCCCGTCCCGGGCCCGGGCTCGCCGGCTGTCGTCCCCAGGGCCGCGCCGAGCGCTCCGACCAGCAGGGCGACGACCAGCACTATCGGACGAAGCGAGGGGGGGCCTCCACGACAACTATGACGCCCGCCGGCGGCGCTGCTTTGCACCCGCTTGGTCACATCGGCTTGCTTGCACCCGCTTGGCGCCTTGTGTCACTGCATCCCGCCGCTATGACGCCCGGCGGGAACCCAATCTTGCAGGGGCCGACGGCGCCGTAGATCTCGGTGGGCGAGCTCAGCCCTCTTTCTTCACGTAGGCCCCACGGCCGAGCGAGGCGGACTCGAAGAAGTCCATCGACTCGTCGACGCTGCCACGCACCTCGGTCACCCAGTCGAGGCGGCTCCGCAGCAGTCGCTCGACGCCGCCCTGCAGGGTCATGCCCGAGATGGCGCACGAGCCGCAGGCACCTTCGAGGCGCACCTCGACGATCCCGGCGTCGTAGTCGACGTCGACGAGCACCAAGTCGCCGCCGTCGGCGCGGACAGCGTCGGCCATGAGGTTCATGAGCTCGCCGAGCGCGGCCTCGCGCTCGCCACGTTCCTCGACACTGAGCAGGGACGCCATCGGTGTCGATGATACGAGCCCGTAGCATCAAGACGTGCACCTAGTCGTCCTCGCGGCCGGCCACGGTCGGCGCTTCGGCGGCCTCAAGCAGCTCGCCGCCGTCGGGCCCGACGGCGAGGCCATCATGGACTACACCGCCAGAAGCGCCCTGCGCGCCGGCTTCGACAGGGCGGTGCTCATCGTCCGCGAGGACGTACGCGACGAGCTGTCTGCCCACGTCGCCGCCCGTTGGCCACCCGGGCTCGAGGTGACAGCCGTCCTGCAAGGCCCGATCCCAGGCACGGCGCAGGCGGTGGCGTCGGCCTCCGGTCACGTGAAGGGCTCCTTCGCCGTCGTCAACGCCGACGACCTCTACGGCGACGAGGCCGTCGAGGCGCTGGCCGCCGGCCTCCCCCAGCTCGGAGCCGGCGACCACCTCATGGTCACCTACGAGCTTGCCCGGACGATCCTCACCGACGCCCCGGTCACTCGCGGCATATGCGCGACGAACGCCGCGGGCGATCTGGAGCGCGTCGTCGAGATGACGGTCACCCGCCGGCCCGGGGGCTTCGAGGCCCGCCCGGTAGGGACCGACGGAGCGGTGTCGAGCAGCAGGCTCGAGGGCCGGGAGGCGGTCTCGATGAACCTGTGGGGGTTTTCGGAGGGGATCTTCGCCGAGCTGGAGGCGTCGCTTGCGGCCTTCGATCCGCCTGCTCCCTCGAGCCCCGGGGCCAAGCCGCCCGAACTGCTGCTGCCCTCGGTGGTCGCCGATCTCGTGGCTCGGGGTCGCTGCCGGGTAAGGACGGTGCCCACGAAGAGCCGCTGCATCGGTATCACCCATCCGGACGACCTGCCGCTCGTCCGGCGCATCGTCGCCGAGCGCGAGGCGAGCTGAACACCGGCGATGTGCGGACGATTCGTGGCGAGCCGGCCGGTCGAGGACATCGTGGCGGCCTTCGGGATCGAGGACGTCGAGGTCTCGCCAGAGGCCACCAAACCCCGCTGGAACGTGGCGCCCCAGTCTGAGATCCTGGCAGTCACCGCTCGGCGTCCTGCCGCCTCCCCGGAGGGTGCCGCCGCCTCCCCGGAGGGTGCTGCCGGCTCCTCATCGGACGCCAAGCGCCGCCGCCTCACCTCCTACCGGTGGGGACTCGTCCCTTCGTGGGCTCCAGACCCCGGTGTTGCTGCCCGCATGTTCAACGCCCGCGCCGAGTCGTTGAGGAGCAAGCCGGCGTTCCGCAACGCCCTGACGAGGCGGCGATGCCTCGTACCGTCGGACGCCTTCTACGAGTGGCAGCGGCTCCCGGCCACGGCCGGGCGGGCGGCGAGACAGCCGTGGTGCTTCCGCTCCCCGAGCGGCGGCCCGCTGGCCCTCGCCGGGTTGTGGGAGGCCTGGAGGCCGGCGACGCCGGACGGTGAGAGAGGACCCTGGCTGCTCAGCTGCACGATCGTCACGACTGCGGCCAACGACGTGGTCGCCCCGGTTCACGACCGGATGCCGGTCCTCGTGGCAGAGGCCGACTGGGAGCGCTGGCTCGATCCCGAGCCTCTCGACTCCGGCATGCTCGACCGCATCCTGCGCCCGGCTCCGCCGGGGGCTCTCGAGTCTTACCGCGTCGGCCGAGGCGTCGGGAACGTCAGGAACGAGGGCCCCGAGCTGTGGGCGCCCGAGGATCGAAGCACGACGGACAGCGTGGGCGGCACCTCCGGCCGGTCGGGCGCCGCAAATAGCTGACGAAGTGCCGGTGACCGAGAGATGCCGCCGTCAGGGCGCGGCCGTCTCGTGCCCGAGCCGAGCCACCGCCTCTCGCACCGAAGAGGCGATGCCGGTGGCGTCGAGGCCGAGGCGAGCAAGGATGGCGTCGGGCTTGCCGTGGGCGTGGTAGGCGGTCGGGATGCCCAAGACGAGATGGGCAGGCCCGGGCCTTTTGTCTCTGGCGGCCACCTCGTCGACGAGCCCGAGAAGGTACGAGCCGGCCCCCCCGTGGGCAAGGCCGTCCTCGGCCGTTACAACAAGGCTCGCCCTAGCGAGGTGGTCTACAAGGGCCTGGTCGGCCGGGCGGATCACCCTTGGGTCGATCACCTCTGGGCAGAGACCTTCTTTTTTAAGTATGTGTGCGGCATCCACACATGTCCGGGCGAGCTTTCCGACACCGACGAGGGCGACCTCTCCCGAGCCCTCAAAAAGGACCCGGTGGGAGAGGGCCTCTCCTTCTTCGGGCGAAAGCGGTCCCGGCGAGGGGGTCTTCGGGTACCTGATGAGGCTCGGGCCGTCATGAGAAAGGGCGGCCTTTAACGCCGGGGCGATCTCTTTCGGCTCGGAGGGACAAAAGATGGCACAGCCCGGGATCGACAAGGCCTGGACCAAGTCGTAGATGCCGTGGTGGCTCGGGCCGTCGTCTCCCGTCACGCCTGCCCGGTCGGCCACGACGACGACTTTGGCGCAGTGAAGACCGACGTCGAGGTTCCACTGGTCAAAGCATCGCGACAGAAAGGTCGAGTAGATGCACACGACGGGCCTGAGCCCACAAAGCGCCATCCCCGCCGCTGTCGTCATGGCGTGGGCCTCGGCGATGCCGACGTCGAAAAAGCGCCCCGGGAAGTGCTCCTCGAAGCTCAAAAGCCCCGTCGGGCCGGGCATCGCCGCCG
>JBOGHY010000279.1:0-11425 GCA_050742375.1 Acidimicrobiales bacterium
TCCGACGACTGCGATGTACCTCATCATGAACCTGGCAGTGGGTGGGGACTGGCCGGGCTCTCCCAACGCCTCCACTCAATTCCCGTCCTCGGTGAACATCGACTACGTGAGGGTGTGGCAGCACTGACGTCGCTCGGTCCGTGAGTCGCCATCGCGACTCTGGCGGCGTGAGACGTCAGGAAGATCTCCCACCTGGTAGCTCGAGGTCGTACCGACGCGAGCGTCTCGGCGTGGCGGTCTGCATATGCACGTTCGGGCGGACGAGCCGGTTGACGGCATTGCTCGACCTGGTGGCCGCTCAGGAGAATCTGCCCCCCGAGATCGGGCAGATCGGCCTGGTAGTGGTGGACAACAACACCAGGCCAGAAGCGAGCGCGCCCGTCCATGACTGGGCGCACCGAGCGGGAGTCGTCGTCCAGTACGTGCACGTGCCGGCGAGAGGATTCGCCCAGGCTCGGAACGCAGCGCTCGCCCGAGCCGCCGAGGTCTCCGAACTCGCCGCCCTCATCGACGACGACGAGGTCCCGAGCAAGGGCTGGCTCGCCGACCTGCTCGCCTGCCGTGGACGCACCGGCGCTCCGATCGTCATCGGCCCGGTCGTGCCCGAGTATTCCCCCAAGACGCCTCGATGGATCCAGGAGGGCCAATTCTTCTATCCCCCGCAGAGGCGAGCGGACGGCGACCTCCTCGACGAAGGCATAACCGGCAACGCTCTATTGCATCTCCCGGACATAGTCGCGAGTGGTCTTCGCTTCGACGAGCGCTTCTCGAAGAGCGGGGGCGAGGACCAGCTGTTCTTTCGTGAGGCGAGGGCAGCCGGGTTGGAGATTCGCTATTGCGCCGGCGCTATCGTGACCGAGGCGGTGGCGCTCGAACGCGCCAGGGTCGTCTACCTGCTGAAGCGGGAATTTCGAAAGGGCAACACCCTCGGGCTGCTCGCAGCGCAGCACCCCGAGCTCGGCGAAGCCAGGATTCGCCGCCTCGCGGCCGCCGCGAAGTGGGCGTCCTCCGGCGCCCTTCGCATGCTGATAGGCCCGATCGCCAACTTTGCCGGGAGCCGCGGCCAACCCCGTGCCCGTGCCGAGGCGGTGCGCGGTGCGCTCGAGCTCGCCAGGGCCGCCGGCATGGTGGCGGGCCTTGCTGGTTGGTGCTACGATTTCTACGCCCTCAACTCCCCCTGATCGCATGCTGACGAGACATGATGGGTACCTGGCGCGTTACTTGAACGTGGTCCGACGCCGACCCGTCGGGTTGCCGCCATCTGCGAATCTCAGATGCTGAGGGTCAACTGACATGGAAGCAAGATTTCTGGCGGCGGTGATTCGCCGCAGCTGGCTGGTCATCCTCATCGTCGGGCTGGTCGGGCTGGTTGCTGGTGCCGCCATCGCGGAGAGTTCAACTCGAAGGTACGTGTCGCAGGCAAGCGTGAGCGTCACGGTTCCGTACACGAGCGCGCTCCTTGGCACCCCCCCGGAGGCCCCAGGCACCTACCTCGCCACCCAGGTCGGCATCATCTCGAGTGACACGACGGCGAAGCTCGTCGTCAAGAAACTCCCGGGAGAGACGTACCGCACCATCGAGAAGCAGCTCAAGGTGTCCAGGAGCGGCGGCTCCGACATCATCGACATCTCCGCCACGACTGGCTCCCCGACGCTCTCGGCGAGGATCGCCAACGCCACCACCGCCGCCTATGTCACCGAGCATCTGGCGAGCGTGAACGGACCGCTGAGCCAGGAGCTCGCATCCATTAACAACCAGCTCGCTGGTCTGAGCGTTCGGATCGCGGCAGCGAAGATCAACAGCGGGCTTCTCGCCGCTCTGCAGACGCAGTACAACCAGCTTTCCCAGACCGGGCACCAAGCCGCGTTGGCTCTACAGCTCAACGCGACGACCATCTCGATGGTCGCTCCGGCGACTCCCCCCATCACTCCGTTGCCGCGCCATGGGCTGGAGGACGGCCTGCTTGGCCTGCTGGCCGGGCTCGTAGTCTCCTACGTCGTCGCCCTAGTCGTTGCCGCCAGCCGGCCTCGCCTGCACAGCGCCGCCGACCTCGAGGATGCTCTCGGCTTGCCGATAGCTGTCGCCCTGCCGGCGAGTCCCGCCCGTGGCGCCCCGCCTTCGCTGAACGGAGCGGCTGTGGAGGGACGTGGGGCGAAGCTCGGAGCCCGGAGGTCCGTCACAGGGATTTGGGACCGGGAGATGGTGCGCATCTGTGCCCTTGTGGAAGCCATCCCCTCTGCCCGCCTCTTCCGCTCGGTGCTCGTGGTGGCGACCGAGAATGGCTCGGGTGCGTTGGAGCTGGCCAAGGAGATAAGCCAACGGTTCCAGGTAGCGGGAGAGAAGGTGCGCTTTGCAGAGCTGCGCCCCGGGGCACCTCAAGACCGACAGGCGACCAGCGTCGCGCCCTCCCCCGTGAGCGCTCCGGGCGGCACCGGACAGGTTCCCGGCGGTGAACAGCCGGGGCTGCGTCGCTCTTCCGCTCAGTCTCCAGACTCTGACTTGAGCGCGGACTTGGTCGGTCAGCTCGAGGGTGACGAGGTGAGCATGGTCATCCTGGCCGGAGGCGTGCTCGGCGAGTCCACCGAAAGCGTCGTTCTCGCCCGCTCGACCGACCTCGCGATCGTCGTGGCCACCATTCCCAGCGCGCGCATGCGGGAGCAGGTGGTGCAGGCGGTGCGCTCTTCGTTGGCGGACTCGAGGGCCCAGGTCCTTCTCGTTACCATCCCGCCGGACCATCGGAACGGAACTTGAGGGACGAGGAGCCTCCTCGAGCGACGTCAACACGCACGCCGATGTTGCCGGGGGGCTCCCCCCTTTCGATGCTCGGCAGCGAAATGTCGATTCGTCTCGGCAGATCCCGGCTTTCGTCGGCGCGCCGTCCCAGAGGCCCGCTGCTCGTCTACGTCGGAACCTTCTGCTACCTCGTGACCGTATTCGGCAACGTCAACCCACTGCGCAAGCTGGTCCTTGGATTGCCGGTGCTCGTCCTGATCGGTGCCCTCGCCGATGCCCGCACCCGCGAGCGGCTCCGCCGGGGGATCGTTCCCCTCGGCCTGACGGCCTTCCTCGCCTGGATGGGGATCTCTTACTTCTGGAGCGTCGATCGCCATAACAGCGGCCACCAGATCCTCGAGGTTCTACTGGTCTCGATCGCTGGCGGCTTCCTCGCCTGCTCTCTGCACAGGCACGAGCTGATTCACATGATCGCGCTCGCGACTAGGATTTCCGTCGCCATCACCGCGGCCTCACTGGTCGTCGCGCACCACTGGGCCACCAAGACGGCGGTCGGTGCGACCGCCGGCTGGCATGGCCCTTTTGGCCAGAAGAACAGTCTCGGTTTCGCTCTGGCGATCGGCCTCGTAGCCATGTACTTCGAGAGCCCGCGGCCGCGACGGTACCTGGCGTGGATGCTGGTCGCGATAGCCCTCCTCGTCGGGAGCCACTCGGCCGGGTCGTGGGTTAGCACTCTCGTCGCGGCGGCGGTGCTCGCGTGGATCACCCTTGCCGCCGGAACCCCGACAGTCCGTCGACGCCTCCTGCTGATGGCGGGCTCCCTTGTGGCCTTGGCGCTTGCGGTCTGGTTCCTCGTGGCCGACTTCCGGACCGTCGCTGGTGTCCTCGGCAAGAAGCCAAACCTTACGGGCCGCACCTCCATCTGGGACGCCGTGGTCAATGCCTTCTACGTCCATCCCTGGCACGGCTACGGCTACGGGGCGGTCTGGCTCAACTCGAGTGGTGAGACAGCCAGATTGTGGCACGCGATCGGCTTCAGGGCTTATGAGGCTCATGAGGTCTGGCTCGACCTACTTCTCCAGGTGGGAGTCGTCGGGTGCCTGTTGATGGTTCTGGTGCTTGCCGGAGCTTTCACTCGGAGCCTTCGCATGAGGCCCTGGGAGCTGCCCACAGCTGCATGGCTCCTGATGACCCTCGTAGTCCTTGTTGTCGACGGCTTCGTCGAGTCCGACCTCATCGGCGACACCATGTTCCTCGTAGCGGTGGTCATCATCGCGACCCGGATACCGTACCGCCACCAAGGAGGGGAGCCAGGCATTGCGGCAGGCGAGCCCAGTGGGCAAGCTCTAGACTTGGTTGGTAACCTCGATGGGCACTGAGACGCGCTGGCCACGAGTACCCATTCTCGACACCTTCGTGGACGTCATAGACAGGCCCCAGTTTCTCATGGCGCTGGCCATGACCTCATCGAGCAGTCGGATGCTTGTTCTCAACCACAACATGCACTCTCTTGCATTGATGAGGACAGATCCGATCTTTCGGTCCCTATATGAGAGATGTGACCTCGTATTTATTGATGGTATGCCTATAGTAGTGATAGCGCGTCTCAGTGGTTACAGGGTGAACCCCTCACACCGCCTCGCAGTGCTGGACTGGATCTGGCCATTGTTGGCTCTCGCCGAAGAGCGGCACTGGGGGGTTGCTCACGTCGGCTCGAAGGAACCGTACCTGTCCTCGGTACGTTCGCAGGTGGCGCGGCGCCACCCTTCTCTCGCGCTCACGCTCGTGCCGGGCTTCTTCGACCACAGTGCCGGCTCTCGAGAGAGCGCAGAGGTGGTGTCGGCGGTCAACACCGCCGCGCCACATGTCCTCCTCGTTGGCATGGGCATGCCCCTTCAGGAGCGGTGGCTGACTGCGCACCTCGCCCTTCTCGAGGTGCCCGTCGTCATCACAGTGGGAGGGGTTCTCGGCTTCCTCGGCGGAGAGCGCCGCCCCGCACCGAGATGGCTGGGCGCGCTCGGCCTGGAATGGTGCTACCGGCTCGTGACGGAGCCGCGGCGCCTCGCTCGCCGGTACCTCGTCGAGCCGTGGGCTCTGCTGCCTTCCCTGGCGGTCAGCCTCGCGCGCTCGCAAACGGGTCGCCATGAACACCCGACTGCCTGAGCTGCTCCGTCGCCTCGCCGGTAGGCGAGGAGAGCTTGTCCATGACATGGGCTGGGGCCTCGGCTACGAGTTGACCTCTTTGTTCAGCGCGATCTGCACGTTTCTCCTGCTGGCGAGAGCCCTGCACCCCGCCGGGTTCGGTTACTACTCGGCCATCGGGGGACTTGTAGCCGTCTCGGGGACGTTCACGTCGGGCTGGGGCGGCTTCGTGCTTCTCGAGGACGTGCTGCGTGACGGTGCCGACCTCACCAAGACCTTCCGCCGCCTTATCTCATCGCTTGCCGTCTGTGCAGCGATCGTCCTTCTCGTGACAGTGGGCATAGCCCGACCGCTCATCCACACGGTCCCGATCTGGATCACCGTCACCTATGTCGCCGCAGAGGCAGTTGGTGCATCGTCGGTGAAGATCGCAGCCTCGGCCATCCAGGCGGTTCATGGCTTTGCCGCCTCCACCCGGCCAACAATAGTCCTGCAAGCTCTGGGGGCCGCTGCCATCGTGGTCCTGTGGCTTGCGCATTCCCTCAGCCTTGCCAGTGCCGGTGTGGCCACACTTGCCGTGAACCTGGTGGTGGGTGCAGGTGCCATACTGCTCTGTGTCAAGCGATGCCGGCTGTCACCCGGGTTGGCCTCTCCGCCTCGCGAGCAGCTGCGCCGAGGGCTGGTCTATGCGATTGCCCTTCTCTGCTTTGTTATCGAAGAAGACTCGGACAAGGTACTACTCGTCCACTTCGGGTACTCGACGATAGGCGGGATATATTCCGCTGCCTACCGAATAGTCCAGATGGGCTTGATCCCACTCCGCGTCATGGTTTCGGCAACCCACAATCGGTTCCTCGCGCACGATGAAAATGCTCGGAACCAGCACTGGCGCCGATCGGTGATCTTTACCATTCCATCGGCCATCTACGGCGTGGTGGCCGTCTCGGCCCTCATCGTCTGCGCGCCCCTTGCACCGGACGTGCTCGGCCACGCCTATGCGGGCACGGCCACGATGATCCGCTGGATTGGCTTCCTGATCCTGTTCCGATCCGTCACGATGTTCCCGTTCAATGGTCTCATGGGGCTCGGGCACCGCGGCTTGCGAACCGCCGTGCTTGCCACGAGCGCGGTCGTCAACCTGACTCTGAGCGTGCTTCTCATCCCGAGCATGTCGTGGAAGGCCTGCGTTCTGGCCACTTTTGTCGGTGAGAGCCTGTTTTGCGCTCTTGCGTGGCTCGTGCTGCTCCGCGAACAGAGGGCTCACGATCGCGCTGTCGACACCCGTGTCTCCACGGAACCGGCGCCCGAGCTCGATCGGACGGCACTATAGCGAGAGTCAGGCGAAGGTCGCCGAGGCGGTGGACGACAGCGTCGCGATGAGCGGCTTTAGGTGGCACCCAGCACGCGGGCGAGGAAGCCGGCGTGCGCCGTCTCCGCCTCGAATACGGCCGCGAATTCCCAGGATTCTCTCGCCAGCTCATCACATGCCTCCCGGTCGCGCAACAGGCGGATGACGGCCCCGGCGAACTCCTCAGCAGTCGCCGCCACAACGATCGGGCAACCTGCAAGTCCTGCGAGCCCCTGAGCCCCGGCCGGCGACGTTACGACCGGGCGTCCGTGCGCGAGTGCTTCGGCCACCTTCACGTTGAGCCCGCTGCCGTAGCGAAGAGGGGCGACCACGATCTGGGCGGCCTCGTACGATGGACGGAGATCCGCCACCTCTCCGGCGATGTGCGCACCTGGAGCAGGCCCGCCCGTGAGCTGAGATCCGACGCTTCCCACCACGTCCAGCCGGCAATCCGCCACCGCTTGTCTGATCGCGCCCCACACCTCCTCCAAGAACCACCGCGCTCCGTCGACGTTGTGAAGCGTCCCGCTGCCCACAAGCAGGCAGCGCCGCGTCGGGGCTACGGCTTCGGGGCGGGTGGCGCGCCGGAAGCTGGGCGGCGCTACGAGCACCTCTGCCTGGGGTACGAGGCGGCGGAAGGTTGCCGCATCGTCCCACTGGATGGCCACTATCGCGTCGATGGAGCTCAGCCTGTGCCGTTCCCAGGCTTCGGACACCTTCGGCCGTGCAACATAACCGGCCAGCCCCATCGCCCGGCACCGGGCTGAGACGACGTCGTGGGCAAGTACCATCCGAGTCGAGCGTGGAGGTGTCTCTACGATCATGAACTCCGACCCGAAGATCACGACGTCCGGCTGAAGCTCTTTCAGCCGCTTTACCGCCCAGGCTCGCTGCCGGACTTTCAACTCTGAGCCCATCACATGGTCGAACCCTCGCGCTCTCCGCACCCGCCTCCTGAGGTTGGCTACCCAAGCCTCCGTCCGCTGCGGCAGTGTTCGGTACAGGTGCCAGCTCAAGCGACGCAACCAGATCCGCGGATCGGCTACAGCCCAGTCGCGGCCGACCTTCAACAGGGCCCGCGAGTCGACACAGCTCGAAACCAGATGGATTGCGGGCGGCAGTCCCGCACCAGAGGGCAGGAGCATTCGGTTGGACACGCCTCGTCGCTGCGCCGACTCCCAGAGCGACTCGATCCATCGATACTGACCTGCGTGCCCCCCGAACGGGTAGTGGTCCAAGAGCCACACGGCGTTCACCGGCTGGCACGGACGCTTCTTCGACATCGTCGCCTCCGGTTCCACGCTCATGGCAGTCTCCCTTGGCTGATCCTGCGCCGGATCAGGTCCCTTATAGACCAGTTGGTATTGGAGTGTGATGAGATCATATAGGCGTAATGCATCCCCGTGAAACTCGAAATAAACTCCCGTGCCACCTCCTCAGACATAGGCATCGGGTCCCAGTAGTTATGACAGCGTTCGACATCGTCGAAGACGACGGGTGCCTCCCCCCCCAACACTCGCGTGAGATATCTTCCATACAGCTCAAATTCTGCGAACTGGGGTGTGCGCGATACCAACCTCTGCCACCTGGTTCCGGCAACCGCCTCGATACGAGCACACATCCCTCGTACTAGTTCCCGATCCCACACGCGTACTGGGCCGATAAAATCATCTATAGGAGGAGATTCCGGCTCAACTCCCAGCATACGACAAGCATTCTGGTGCCATTCCAGATGCCATCCCATCGTGGGGGTGATCCCCGCTTTGCAGCGAAATGTCCTTGTCATACTCCCATTTCGCAACACGCTGGAGTCCAGTTCACGCGCGATCACCGAGTCGGAGTCTGCCAGCAGCAGGAGCTCTGCCTTGGCGAACCAGGCGGCCGAGATCTTGATCATCTGCTGTATTATCCATCCGTTGATCGGGCGCAGGGTCCACGGGCTCAGCCAGCGCCGAGTAAACGCGAGATGGACGAACTCTGCCGGTAGGATTTGCTCTGTGGTGATCACCTTCGTTCGAGTTCCGGCGAGATCCACAAAGAGACGGAGATCACGCCGATCGACTACTATATAATGTGTCCATGGTGTGAACTCCAGCACACTTGCATTGAGCTGTTTACACAGCATCCGATCTGGCCCATGAGTCGGCGTTACGACAGCGACATCGTCCATGAACAGATGGTACACGCGAGGCGTCTTGTCGGTACAACAGGAGGCGCTCGTCCACGCGGTCGGCCTGCTCGGGCGTGCAGATTGCCGGCGTCGCAAGGTCGAGATGAAGATCGTCACCCGGGGTCCTGAGCCCCGAGCAGTTCGAGGACTACCGGCCGCTGCTCGACAACGCCAGACGGCTACGAGAGTTCGTCACCGCGCTCCAGGAGCTGACGCTGCAAGTGGTCGACGCCGACAACCGCTGGCACTCTCGATGATGCTTCTGCACAGAACCAATGGTGGCGGGTCTCAAAAGTGCGAAGGTCCACCGGTTTCCAATCTCAGTTAACTTTACTCCAAGGGGCGAGCGGCCAGCTTTCGCCCGCTTCGCCGACCTGCAGCGAACAGGGGGGACCTCGTCGTGATCGACCTCGGAATCCCGCGGCACTACCTGCGCCTCGCCGTCTGAAAGACACGGAGGGCGGCTTTCTACTTCACGCGGGAACGGCTCGGGCGGGCCGAGCGGGGTCCTCTCACTTTGTCGCGCGAGCAGGTCGGCGCCTTGGTGGACGTCAGTGGTAACGCCCCGGATGGCTTCGTCATCGAGGCCCTGTATGCGAGCGGCGGGTCTACGAGCTGTGCGGGCTGCACCTGTGCGACTTCCACCTAACAGTCATGCGTATGTAGTGGGGTCGGTAATACGGTTCCAACGACCTCTTCGTCGAGTCCGGGGAAGAGCGCCAGCTCGGCGACACGTTAGAGGAGGTGGCCCGCCTAGGCGCCCGCCCGCCCCTCCGGAGCGCGCCCGGGGGCGGAGGTCACCGGGTTCTCCTGCCGCGAAGCCCCTCCGCTGGGCCTCTTCCGCGCCCCGAGAGAGTTCGAACGCTCGGGACGGCGACCGATGGTGCGCATCCTCGACTGGCCAAAAGCGCGGTCATCAAATTGGCCATTGACAGCCGAGGTGCTCCTCGTCGCCTACGGGCGCACCGCTCCCGTCACCGGACGGCCACGACTGTGCACGCGGCCAGATACGAGAACTTTTCATGATGGGAACGAGAGGGAGAAGAAGGCATTGTGGAACCCCGGAGGGTCGACGGGTCCGGGGACCGGGCGACCTTGTCGCGGTGGCCAGGGCGGCCGGCGGTCATGTTTCCGGCCGGAGCGTGGCGCCCCCGGTGCTGTCGGTGAGATTCCGGCGATCCTGTGGCATTCCTGGTCGTGAAGCTGTAAAAGTGTGGCTCGCGCCAGGAGGGGCTTCAGCCGGCGGTGGGCCGGAGGGGATTGGCTGGCGCGAGGTACAGGACGGAGACAGGTCGGTGGCTAGGTCTGCCGGCACGATGACTCGGCGGTCAGCGTGGCGAGCTATAGCGTGGCGGGATCGGAGCGCCCGGGCGGTGGCCGTGCAGGCGCGCGGCAGTGCCGAATCGGTGGGGCTCATCGAGCTTTCGCCCCTGGAAGCCCAGTTAAGCGAGCAAGTAGCCGGCTACGGACGGCCCAAACGGTTGGCGCCAAGATTCGTGCTGCTGCTCAGCGATCTCTGCTGCCTGACCGCCTGCGAGCTGGCGGCGTTGATGCTGGTCCACCAGCCCGAGACGGGCGTCTCCGGGTCGTCGGTGGCACCGAACCTGTTCCTTAGCATCGTCATTCCGGTGGTCGCTGTCCTCGCCTTCGCCGCCAACGGGCTCTACGTGCGCTGGCCGCACCAGCTGCTCGCCAACAGCTTCAACGAGCTGCGCGACGTCGTCTACGCGCTCGCGGTGGCGGGATGCGTGGCGCTCGGCGTCAATCACCTGTTCGGAGGCGTGGAACGTCACGCCACCTATGAGCCGGTCACAGTCATCATCGCCGTCCTGCTTGCGGCGGGTGTGGTGCCTCTCGGCCGCGCCATCAGCCGGGCCGGCATGAGGGCGACCTCGGTCGAGCAGTTCCGGGTCGTGATTGTCGGCAGCGGCATGATGGCCACTCAGCTGCTCAACTACCTCTCCTGGGACCGCCGCATCAGCGTCGTCGGTTGCGTCGACGACGACCCGCCTCCCGGGACGGGCGTGCTCGGATCGATCGACGACCTGCCGGCGATCTGCCGGGAGCATCAGGTCGACCAGGTGATCGTGAGCTTCTCTCGCACGCACCCGGCCGAGGCGGTCCAGCGGCTCCAGGCACTCAACGCCGGTGTGGCGATCTCGATCGTCCCGCGCTACTTCGAGCTGCTCTCGTGGCGCTCCTCGGTGAAGGAGCTGTCCGGCCTGGCGCTCATCGACGTTGCCCCGGCGAGCCTCAGTCTGCCCTCGAGGGTCCTGAAGCGTTCCTTCGACGTCGTCATCGGATGCGTCGTGTCGGCTCTGCTGAGCCCGCTCCTGATCGGGGCGGCCATCGCGGTGAAGCTGACCTCCCCCGGTCCGGCGTTCTTTCGCCAGGTGCGGGTGGGCAGGCACGGCAGGCTCTTCACCGTCTTGAAGTTCCGCACCATGAACACCGGTGCGGAGGGTTTGCGCCACGAGGTCGAGTCTGAGCGCGGGAACATGATGGACGGGCCGATCCGCAAATTCCGGGACGACCCACGCCTGACCCGCATCGGAGACTTCCTCCGCCGCACGAGCCTCGACGAGCTGCCACAGCTCTTCAACGTGGTGAAGGGAGACATGTCCCTCGTCGGACCGCGCCCGTTCATCGAGGAGGAGGCGGCCCAGATCGGCGGGGCCGCCGCACGGCGCTTCGAAGTCCGCCCGGGCATGACCGGTCTCTGGCAGGTGTCGGGCCGGAGCCACCTCTCCTACCTCGAGCTCCAGCGTCTCGACTACCTCTACGTCGCCTCGTGGTCGATGCTGTGGGACCTCAAGATCCTCTGGAACACTCCCTTGAGGGTGCTGAAGAGGCACGGAGCGCTGTAAGGCACCTCGAGCACTTCGCACTTGCACTTCGGAAGGGGCTCGGTCGCCGCGCACGCCTGCGTGGCACACTTGGGGGACGTTCGAACGATTCACCGACCGTGCCCGGCGGGTCCTTGTACTGGCCCAGGAAGAAGCCCGCCTGCTCAACCACAGCTTCATCGGCAC
>JBOGHY010000280.1:0-16868 GCA_050742375.1 Acidimicrobiales bacterium
GGTCGGTCAGCCCCACCCGGTGCCGCCGGTGTGGCTTCACCTTGTGGAGCAGCCGCCCCGATGCGACGCTCATGCCCTGCAGGCGGTCGCCGTGGCTCATGCCCGTGGCGTGGTCGCCGAGCCCCACTGCGGTATTGACGAGCGAGACGTGGCTGAAGGCCTGGGGGAAGTTGCCCACCTGACGCTTGGCGACCGGGTCGTACTCCTCCGACAGCAGCCCGAGATCGTTGCGAAGAAAGAGCAGCTTGTCGAAGAGCTCTATCGCCTCTTCCTCCCGGTCGATCAAGTGCAGATCGTCCGCCATCCAGAACGAACATGCCAAGAACGCCCCTTCCTTCCCGCTCAACCCGTCTACGTGCTGCGAGCTCTCCGAGTCGTAGCGCATGACGAACCCGTCGGACGTGAGCTCACGCTGGATCGCCTCGACGGTGCCGACGACGCGGGGGTCCTTCGGCGGGAGGAAGCCCATGAGCGGGATCATGAGCACGCTGGCGTCGAGCTCCTTCGAGCCGTAGTACTGGGTGAAGGTCTTCCGCTCGGCGTCGTAGCCCTTCTCGCAGACCTCTGTGTGAATATCCTCCCGCATCTGCTTCCAGCGATCGAGCGGGCCCGGCACAGCGAATTCCTCGATTGCCCGCACCGCCCGGTCGGCGGCCACCCACGCCATCACCTTCGAGTGGGTGAAGTGACGCCTCGGCCCGCGCACCTCCCATATGCCGTCGTCGGGCTCCTTCCAGCCCGACTCGAGGAAGTTCATGATGGCGACGACAAGATCCCAGTCCGCCCCGGTCGAGGGAAGGCCGACACGGCGCGCCTCGTACAGGGCGCCGAGCACCTCGCCGTAGACGTCGAGCTGGTACTGGTCCGAGGCGGCATTGCCGATGCGCACCGGGGCGGAGCTCTCGTAGCCGGGAAGCCACGGGATCTCGCGCTCGACAAGAGTGCGCTCGCCCGCCGGGCCGTACATGATCTGCAACTTCGACGGCTCGCCGGCGACGGCCCGCAGCAGCCAGTCCCGCCAGGCGGCGGCCTCCTCGGTGTAGCCGGCGACCATGAGCGCCGAGAGCGTGAGCGTGGCGTCGCGAAGCCACGTGTAGCGGTAGTCCCAGTTGCGCCCGCCCCCGAGGGACTCCGGAAGCGACGTGGTGGCAGCGGCAATGATGCCCCCGGTCGGGGCGAAGCTGAGCGCCTTCAAGGTGACGAGGGAGCGAACGACGGCCTCCTGGTAGCGCCCGAGGTCGAGGCCGTCAAGCTCCGCCCAGTCGTGCCACCACTGCGCCGTGTTCTCGACGGCGAAGGTGGCATCGATCGGGCGCGGCACGTCGGAGTTGGAGGGGAACCAGGACAGCACGAAGGGCGCCTGCTGGTTCTCACGGATGGTGAACTCGGCGACGGTGCGCATCTCCTCGCCGCGGGCGTGCACGGGCGACCAGAGCGCCAGGCCGTCGGGGCCGGCGATCGCAGTGAGGACGCCGTCGAGACGGCGCACCCAGGGCACGGCCGAGCCGTACTCGAAGCGGATCGAGAGATCCATGCGCATCCGCACCTCGCCCCTGGTGCACTCGACCAAGCGCACGATCTCGGGGTGCTGGCCCCGCAGCGGCATGCAGTCGACGAGACGGACCGTCCCTTCGGAGAGCTCGAACTCGGTCTCGAGCACGAGGGAGTTGCCCCGGTAGCGCCGGCTCGTCGCCGTGAGGGGCGGTCCGGTACCAGGCCGGGGGCTCTTGGCGGGAGCGATGCGCCAGAAGCCGTGCCTGTCGTCGCCGAGAAGAGCGGCGAAGCAGGCGGCGGAGTCGAAGCGGGGCAGGCAGCACCAGTCGATCGACCCGTCGCGCCCGACGAGGGCACAGGTCTGGGTATCGCCGATGAGCCCGTAGTCCTCGATGCGAAGCGCCACGGGCGCCATCATTGCCCAAGCGCACGGCACCTCGCCTGCCAGGAGGAGCTCAGCCGCCCGAGATGCAGGCCTGCGTGCTCACCGAACGGCCCGGCGGCATCGCCTCGGCCGCGTGCACCCGCCTGAGCACCCCCGGTGAGGCGAGAGCGAAGCCGATCCGGTCGTTGCTGGAATCCCGAGAGAAGACGACGCCGATCACAGTGCCGTCGGGCTCGGCGAGGGGCCCGCCGGAGTTGCCCGGCCGCACGAGCGACTGGATCTCGTACAGCTGGCGCTGCACCGTGGCGGTGCCGTAGATGTCGCTCGACAGCGGATCGAACGACATGAGAACGCCCGCCGCGCGGGCATCGAACGGTCCGCCTTCCGGGAAGCCGAGAACGGCGGCTTTCGTCCCTCTCGGCACGTAACCCGGGTCGAGGTGGAGCGGCGGGTCGCCCAGGTTCTGCACCCTCAGCACGGCGATGTCGTAGCGGGGATCGTAAAGGACAGGCGTCGCCGGGTGCTCCTCGACGAGATCCTTGACGGTGATCTGGGTGGTGCCGGCGACCACGTGGGCGTTCGTCACCACGAGCCCCGGCGCCACGACGAAGCCGGATCCGTACTGGACGAGGTTGCCGCAGCCGAGGGCGATCATCTGCACCGTCGAGCGGTAGTCGGCGAGCACGGCGCGCCGCACCAACCCCGTGCCCGGCAGCGCCACAGGGCCGGCCGGCTGGAGGAGCCCGAAGTAGGGGAGCGGGAAGCCGTTCTCGCCGAGCAGTCGCTCGACGGTGCCGAGCTCGTTGGGTATCGGCGGCAGCACTCCCGCCACGGCCCGGATCACCCCCGAGCCCTGGATCTGGGACGAGACGACCTTCAGCTCGGAATTGACGAGCATCGAGGCGAGCAGCCACACGACGACGAGGGTGCCGGCGACGGCCACGACGGCCCCGGACGCTGCGTCCACGTGGGCGAGCTTGTGATGCCGCATCGCCCGCATGCGGCGCCAGGCCTTCGCTCCGACCTGGCGCCCCAAGGTGAAGACGAGGGCGGCCGGGACCAAGAGAAGCAGCATCGCCACGAAGGTCCGTGTGAACTCCCCACGCAGGTGCGGCGTGACGGCGAGTGCGAGGGCCATGCCACCCACGACCCCGACGAGCGCGCCCACGAACGACAGCACCTGCACGGCGGCGCCGAGGCGCAGCCCATGGATGGCGGCCGCGACGAGCACGACGATGATGATGATGTCGAGCGCGTCCACCCGGCCCCCGGTCCCCGGTCCTGGCTCCCGGCCCGGTGTCAGCCTGCCGTCGCGGGATCGGTCGCCGGCGCCGGCGAGATCGGCTCGATCCCGAGGTCGGCGAAACCGAGCAGCGCCAAGAAGCGGATCCCGGTCGCCTCCACCCGCGGGCGGACCTCCATGCCCCGGTCGAGGATCGTGCAGGCGGCAACGACCTCGGCCCCGGTCTCCCGCACCACCTCCACTGCCTCGAGGAGGGTCCTCCCCGTGGTCACGGTGTCTTCCACCACGACCACCCGGACGCCCACGCCGAGCTCGGCGCCCTCGATGCGCTGCTGGCGGCCATGGCCCTTCTGGCTCTTGCGGACCGAGTACCAGGATCTCCGCGTGACCATGGCGACCGCGTGGGCGATCGGGTCGGCCCCCATCGTCATGCCTCCGATGGCGTCGAACTCGACGCCCTCTTCTGCGAGGCAGCCGGCCACCGCCCGCGCGGCGAGCTCCAGGTCCTCGCCCCGGGCAAGGGCGCGCCGGAGGTCGACGTAGTCCAGGCTCGAGCCTCCCGAAGACAGTTGGAAGGGTTCCTGCCGGCGCTCGTAGCCGCGTGCCCGGACGAGATCGAGCAGCCCCGTTCTTGCCTGCGCGGCCGGCAGGTCGGTGCCCTCCATAGCTGGCCGAGTGTAGGGGCGTGGCGTCGGGATAGCGCCGCGCTCGGCGCACCAGCGTTGCGCCACGTTGCGCCGGGTCGGGCCATGTTGCGCCATATCGGGTTTCGGCGTGGCGGCGCCTGCGCGCTCCAGTCCGCGCCTGGTCCGCGCCTGGTCCGCGCCCGGTGGATGAGCTGCCCAGGCTTGTCAATTGTTTGTCAAGAGCGCCGCCGGTGCAGCCCTCTCGACATTCCGCGGACTAGACCAGTGGACATGGCGAGAGTCCAGCTCTTCTCGAGGGCTCGGACGCCTCCCCCGCCCGGGAGTGCGACGCCGCACGCCGACCACAGTGACGGGCGGCCGGTGCTGGAGCACCACCACCGCGACATCCGCGGCGGCGGGGCTCGAGCCGCCGTCTTCGGCGTGAGCGACGGCCTCGTCTCGAACACGTCTTTGATACTCGGTCTCGCCGGCGCAGCGCCGAACAGCAACGTGATCCGCCTCGCCGGCCTGGCCGGCCTGCTCGGTGGCGCCTTCTCCATGGCGGCAGGCGAGTTCATCTCGATGCGGGCGCAGCAGGAGCTCTTCGAGCGGGAGATCGAGATCGAGCGCCGTGAGATCGAGCGGCATCCCCGCGGCGAGCTGAGCGAGCTCATCCACCTCTACCAGAACAGAGGCATTCCGGAGGACCTCGCCAAGCAGGTCGCGGAGCGGATCATGGCGGACCCGGAGCTCGCCCTTTCGACGCACACGCGCGAAGAGCTCGGGATCGACCCGAAGTCGACCGGCAACCCAACCCAGGCGGCCGGCTCTTCCTTCGTCACCTTCGCCATCGGGGCGGTCATCCCTCTCATCCCGTTCCTCTGGACGCGCGGGAGCACTGCGACGCTGACGGCCGTGGCTCTTGCCGGCACGGCGGCGCTCGTCGTAGGAGGGCTGCTGTCAATCTTCACCGGGCGCAGGTGGTGGTACTCGTCGCTCCGCCAGCTCCTCATATGTGCGGTTGCCGGCGCGGTCACCTTCGGCGTGGGCTCGGCGATCGGCATCGCCGCGGTGTCCTGAGGCCGCCGAGCGACGGCGCGCCTTGGGGCACGGACAACAGCAGGCAGGCGAGCGGAGCGCGCGACCGCGCCTCTACCTCGTCCGCCACGCCAAGGCGGAGGCACGCGAACGCTGGCCGGGGCCCGAGACATGCCGCCCGCTCACGTCACGCGGTCGGCGTCAGGCTGAAGCGATCGCCGAAGAGCTTGCGGGCGCCCGGCGGCCACCGTGCGAGATCGTGTCCAGCCCCGCCGTGCGCTGCGGCGAGACGGTCGAACCGCTGGCCACCCGGCTCGAGCTCGAGGTCGAGACGGTGTCGTGGCTCTACGAGGGCAGCGATCCGGCGGCGGCGCTGGCGCTGCTCTCGGAGCGGGCGTCCCGGACGGTTGCCTGCACGCACGGCGACGTCATATGGGGGCTTCTCGAGCTGCTCTCCGGCGACGGCGTCGATCTCGGGCCCCGGCCGGATGCGCCGAAGGGGGGCGTCTGGCGTATCGACTATGCCCGGCGGCGGGACTATGCCGGGCGACGGCCAGGTCACGCCGGGAGTGCTGGCGGGGAACGGGTCCCCGCCGGGGATGCTGCCACCGGCCAGGAGGAGGTCCGGGCCGTGCCGCGTGTGATTCGAGCGAAGCTCCTCCTGCCGGGCGGCGGAGCGCTCCACGGAGCCGGCAATGAGTGATCGCGGCGTGCTGGCGCTCGTCGGCGGTGCCGAATGGCAACCTGGCTGCGATTTCGACGCAGCGCTTCTCGCGGCCTCCGGCGGACACGAGGTCCTCGTGCTCCCGACGGCGGCCGCCTACGAGCGGCCGGAGAAGGCGGTTGCGACCGCCGGGTCCTGGTTCGCCCATTTCGGCGCCTCGGTCCGCGGGCTCATGGTCCTCCGCCACGCCGACGCCTGCGAGCCGGCAAATGCGCAGGCAGTGCGCTCGGCTTCCTTCGTCTACCTCGGTGGCGGCTCGCCCCTGCACCTCCTCTCGGTGCTGAAGGGCTCCGCCGTCCTGGAGGCGCTCGAGGAAGCCTGGAGAGCCGGGGCGGTCCTTGCGGGCTCGTCGGCCGGAGCGATGGTGCTCGCCGACCCGATGATCGACCCTCGCGGCGGCGCCCTCACGATTGGCCTCGGTCTCGTCGAGCGACTGGCAGTGCTCCCTCATCACCGAACCGGCTCGGGCCACCACCTCTGGCGCACCCTCGAACTGGCTCCCGCCGACGTCGTGATCGCCGGGATCGCCGAGCGGTCGGCGCTGATTCGAGGCGCCAACGGCGAATGGAGGATCGCCGGCGAGGGGGGCGTCACCTTGTTCCGTAAGGGTCAGGAGGTCGGCCTCGAGACGTTGCCAGGACGGGACGCCACCTAAGGCCTGGTAACCGCCAGGCGACCGGAGCGCAGCTGCTCCCACAGCTCCCTGTTGCTGGCGGGGAGGCCGCTCTGCAATGGTTAATCGCCCTCCGAGATGGTCACCGAGTCGATGAAGACCTTTTCCCTGGGCGCCCCCGACGAGGTGCCGACACTCTCGATGGCGGCCAGGACCTCCCGGCCCGAGACGAGCTGGCCGAAGAGCGAGTACTGCGGCGGCAGGCGCCCGCCGTCGGGGCCCGAGATGACGAAGAACTGGCTCCCGTTCGTGTTAGGCCCGGCGTTCGCCATCGCGAGCGAGCCGATCTCATAGCGCCGCCCTTGCGGCAATTCGTCCTCGAAGCGGTAGCCCGGCCCTCCGCCACCGGTGCCTTCGGGATCGCCGCCCTGGACGACGAAGCCCGGGATCACGCGGTGGAAGAAGATCCCCTCGAAGTAGTGGTATCGGGCCAGGACGACAAAATTGTTGACCGTCCGGGGTGCCGCAATGGCGTCGAGGGAGAAGACCATCGCGCCCTTTCCTGTGACCATCTCGGCGCTGTAGCGCCGCGAGAGGTCGATGCACATGGGGGGTGCTTCCTTGAAGCGCTGGCGCTTGGGCGCTGACCCATCGGACGGTGGGCACTCGGTCGGCATCGTCTCCCCTCTCAGGAGGTTACCTCTTTGACGGTAACCGTCGCCACAAAGACCCTGGTAGTGGGCGTGCCAGAGGAGCTGCCCTCCTTGCCGATCTTCTCGACCACGTTGAAGCCGCTCGTGACGTGGCCGAAGTCGGTGTAGAGGGGCTCGGTGTCGAGCGTCTTCTGGCCGCCCGGCAGCACGAAAAAGAACTGGCTCCCGTTCGTGGTGGGAGTTCCCGTGTTCGCCATCGCGATGTCACCGGGCTGGTAGCAGGCCGCGCTCGGCTTCGTCTTGCAGCTCTGGGGCGGTGTATTGCCCGTGAACTCATAGCCGGGCAGGTGCTGAGGCCCGCCGGTACCGGTCCCGGTCGGGTCGCCGCCCTGCACCACGAAGCCGGGGATCACACGGTGGAAGAAGGTGCCGTTGTAGTACTGGTAGCGGGCGAGGAAGACGAAGTTGTTGACCGCCGCGTAGGAGTCGGCGGCGTCCATTCGCACGACGAAGTTGCCGGCAGAGGTCGTGAAGGTGGCATCCCAGTCGGAATTCCTCGGGATGCAGTCGGGGGGTGCCGACTTGAACAGGAGCACTCTCTGCTTGGAGCCGGTCGCCGGCGGGCAGGTGGCGGCGGCCGCCACGAGCGTGGTGGTGGTAGTGGTCGTCGAGCTCTTAGCAAGCGTCGTGGTCGTCGAGCTCTTGGCGGCAGCCGCCGGGTGATGCTTCTTCGACGGCGAGGTCTGTATGAGCACGACGATGACGATGATCGCCACCACCAGACCGCCGAAGGCGAGACTTCGGCGCAGGGTCTTCCGTCGCTTCTGCCTGCGATCGACGATCGCCTGCTTCTGCGCCCGCGCGGCGCGCTGGCGGGCTCGCTTCTCGCTGGGCACGTTGCCAGACGCTACCTGGTCGCGCCTCGCGAGCGGAAGCCGGCTGGTGGAGCCGGCGAGGGAACAAGCGAGGAGAGCCTTGCCGACCTCAGCAGAGCGGCCGCGCAGCGACTCAGGAACAAGCTGGTAGGAAGACCGGTGCCGAGACCGTGCTGCTCGTCGTCGTGGCGATGCCTCTTACGGCCTTCGGCATCTAGCTGCTCGCCTTGATAAGGCGCTGGTCACCACCGCCGAGAAGCAGGTCCAAGAGAGGCGGTAGGGCAGGACGGTAGCTTGAAGGCCTGTGGGGCTCGTCGTGCAGAAGTTCGGGGGCAGCTCGGTCGCCGACTCGGACCGGATGCGGGCCGTCGCCGAGCACGTCGGGCGCACCCGTCGTGGCGGCGAGGAGGTCCTCGTCGTCGTGAGCGCCATGGGCAAGACGACCGACGACCTTATCCGGCTCTCCGAGCAGGTCAGCAGCGTGCGACCCGGCCGGGAGATCGACATGCTGCTCACCTCGGGCGAGCGGATCGCCATGTCGCTTCTCTGCATGGCGCTCGCCGAGCAGGGACTGCAGGCGGCCTCGTTCACAGGCAGCCAGGCGGGGATCATCACCGACTCGGTCCACCAGAAGGCCCGCATCCTCGAGGTGCGAGCCGACCGGCTGCGCGAGGCCCTCACCGAGGGCCTGGTGCCCGTCGTCGCCGGCTTCCAGGGGGTCTCGACGGGCCGGGACATCACGACGATCGGCAGGGGCGGCTCGGACACGACCGCCGTGGCGCTGGCGGCCGCCCTAGGCGCCGATCGCTGCGAGATCTACACCGACGTCTCGGGCGTCTTTTCGACCGATCCCCGAATCGTGCCCTCGGCGCGCCGCCTCAGGCGGATCTCCTTCGAGGAGATGCTCGAGATCGCCTCCACCGGTGGCCGGGTGCTCGCCCTGCGATCGGTCGAGATGGCCCGCAACCACAAAGTTCCACTGCACGTCCGCTCCAGCTTCACCTGGGAGCCGGGCACCGTCGTCACCGAGGAGGATCCTTCGATGGAACAGCCCGTCGTCTCGGCCATCACGACCGACCTCACGGCGGCCAAGATCACGCTCACGGGCGTCCTCGACCGCCCCGGCATCGCCGCCTCGCTCTTCCGGGGGCTCGCCGACAAATCGGTGAACATCGACATGATCGTCCAGAACGTCAGCCACGACGGGACGACCGACATCTCCTTCACCGTCCCCCGCGACGACCTGGCCGTCTCGATGGCCGCCTGCGAGGAGCTCCGGCCGGGGCTCTGTGCGGGCGAAGTCGTCTGCGACGAGGACGTCGCCCAGGTGTCCCTAGTCGGGGCCGGCATGAAGACGCATCCTGGCGTGACGGCGCAGATGTTCGAGACGCTCGCCAGGGAGGGCATCAACATCGAGATGATCTCGACCTCGCCGATCCGGATCTCGTGCATGGTCCGGGCCGGATCCGCCGAGAGGGCAGTGGTGGCGCTGCACGGTGCTTTCGAGCTCGGGGCGTAGCCGCGGCGACCTCGACGAGAGGTGGCCGCCGGTCGCAGCCGCACCACAGATCGGGCGCGCGTCAGGCCGTAGACCCGATGCGCACGCTGCTCGGCGTGCTACTGGCGCGCGGCGGCGCCGGGCGGTCTCGTGGAAGCCGGGCGCCATGGTATGTTCTCTACCATGAAAACTACCATCGACGGTGTCGGCCGGGTGGTCGTCCCGAAGCTCATCCGCGAGCGGCTGCAGCTCGTCGGTCGTGTCGAGATCGACATCGAGGAGCGCGACGGTGCTGTCGTGCTGCGGCCCGTCGATGGTGAGGTGCAGATCGTCCAGACCCCTGAGGGGCCGGTAGTGGCCTCCACACAGCTCAGTCCCGTGCTGACTGACAAAGACGTGCGCCAGACGTTGGAGCGGGCACGCGCTTGAACGCTGTGGACTCCAGCGTCGTAGTGGCGGCGCTGGCCAGCTGGCACGAGGCACACGAGATCGCACGACGCGAGGCTCACGGCCAGTTCGTTCCCGCGCACGCGCTCGTGGAGAGCTACGCGGTGCTCACCCGGCTACCGCCCCCGCGCCGCGTGGGTGGGGCGACGGCACAGACTCTCCTTGCCACTTGGTTCCCGCCTTCACGCGTGCTCCACCCGCGCCGCGGCTCCGTGGGAACGTTCCTGACCCGGATGGCTGGGGCGGGCGTCTCGGGTGGTGCCGCCTACGACGCGCTCGTCGGGCTCACCGCTGCCGGGCACGGACACGTGCTGCTCACCCGCGACCGCCGCGCCGAGCCCACGTACCAGCGATTGGGGATCGAATATCGCTTCGTCGACTGATCTCCCGTTGCCTCGTCGGCTCCTTCACCGTCCCCCGCGACGACCTGGCCGTCTCGATGGCCGCGTGCGAGGAGCTCCGGCCGGGGCTCTGTGCGGGCGAAGTCGTCTGCGACGAGGACGTCGCCCAGGTGTCCCTAGTCGGGGCCGGCATGAAGACGCATCCTGGCGTGACAGCGCAGATGTTCGAGACGCTCGCAAAGGAGGGCATCAACATCGAGATGATCTCGACCTCGCCGATCCGGATCTCCTGCATGGTCCGGGCAGGATCCGCCGAGCGGGCAGTGGTGGCGCTGCACGGTGCTTTCGAGCTGGGGGCGTAGCGCCCGACTGTGGTCGGTACCTGGTGGGCGCGGGCCCCTCTGGGGATCCGATGGGGATCTGATCGGGACATCACCGACAGACGCTCGATCCGCCGAGCCGACGAGCTAGACGAGCCCCCCGCGACCACTCAAGCCAGCTCGAGGGGCGCCGTCAAACAAAGCGCTCGACAAGTGGCTCCCCGAGATGGACCGGCTCAGCTCGCCTCCGCCATGACCACCTCGGGGACGAGCTCGCCCTCGAGCACCGCGTCATCCCCGTTGGCGCCAATAGTCCGCACCCCGACCTCGGCCGGCGCGGCGGCGGGGACTCGACGGGTTCGTACGAACGCCGCGATGAGCACGAGCGCCCCCACGGCGAACATCGCAGCCAGGGCGAAGACGTCGTCCATGGCGTGGACGTACCCTGTCACCTGCAGAGGTCCGATGCGCCCGTGACGAGTGAGATCGCCGAATACCGTGACCAGCACCGCGAGGCCGACGGCGGCGCCGAGCTGCTGCGAGACGTTCACCAGTCCCGATGCCGCACCCGCGTCTCCGGGAGAGACGTCGGCCAACGACGCCGACGTGAGGCTCACGAAGGAGATGCCAGAACCGATACCGATGAGTACGAGCGGGACGAGGAGCTGCAAGTAGGACGTGCCGAAATGCACCATCGTCGCCAGCAGCATGCTGACCGCGGCGATCGCCACCCCTCCGAGCATGAGGATCTTCTCTGGGATGACCTTGGTGAGCACCCTACTCGTGAGCTGCGACGAGGCGAAGATGGCGAGGGGAATGGGGAGAAACGCGAGCCCGGCACGGACAGGTGAGTACCGCTGCACGTCTTGGAGGTAGACGGACAAGAAGAAGAACATGCCGTACATGCCGGCGTAGACGAGGCCTCTCGCCACGTTCGCCGTCGTCCTCGTGGCGTGTGCGAACAGCCGGAGGGGCAGGACCGGCTCCTCGGCGCGGGACTCGTGGCGGACGAACACGGCGAGGACGACTGCACCGACGGTGAATGCCGCGATGCAGACGGGGCTGGTCCATCCCAACCCTCCCGCTTCCACGAGACCGAGGACGATGCCGCTCATGCCGAGGGTCGACGTCAGGGCGCCGAAGAGATCGAGACGCCCGTGTCGCGTCTCGGTCTCGCCGACTGACACCTGGCCGACAAGCCACACCACTGCGCCGATCGGAACGTTCACGAACATGACCCAGCGCCACGACACGAGCTCGGTCAGCAGTCCCCCGGCGACGAGGCCGATGGCCGCACCTGCCGTGGACACCGTCGTGTAGAGCGCGATCGCCCGGAGCCGGGCCGGCCCCTCGGGGAACATCGTCGTGAGCAACGACAGCGCGCACGGCGCGGCGAGGGCAGCACCGATCCCCTGGAGTGCCCGGGTAGCGAGGAGCATCGACGAGTCGATCGCCAGCCCGCCCGCGAGGGAGCTCAGCGTGAAGAGAGCGATGCCGGCGAGGAACACCCGCCGACGACCCGCCAGATCGCCGGCGCGCGCCCCGAGCAGCAGCAGCCCACCGAAAGTGAGGATGTAGGCGTTGATGACCCAGGAGAGGCTCGTGGTGGAGAACCCGAGGCTCCGCTGGATGTGGGGAAGGGCCACGTTCACGATGGTGGTGTCGAGGACCACCATGAGCTGGGCTCCGAGGATGACGAAGAGGACCACCGTCGGATGGCGGAGCCGGCGGGCCCAGCTGGCGTGCTCGGACCCGTGCTCGGACCGTCGGGAGGTTGCGATGAGAGGCATTGACGTCGACCTTTGCGCTGGTATCCTGTAATCGGACGGTTCCTCCGGTACCTAACCGGAGGAACTCTCCGGATACTATACGGAGACTCTCTCCGTTTGTCAAGCCGTTGGTAGTGTGATGGACAATTCGATGATGACCAGGGAGCTCCCACAGTCGATAGAGGCAGCCGAGGCGGAAGATGCCGCCGGCGCCTGCCGCGCCATGCGGGCCGACGCCCGCCGGAACTACGACAAGCTGGTAGCGGCCGCGCGTGAGGTATTCGCCGCCGAGGGTGGTGGGGCGTCGATGGACGCGGTGGCCAAGAAGTCCGGCGTCGGGGTCGGGACCCTCTACCGGCACTTCCCCAAGCGGATCGACCTGGTGCAGGCCGTCTACGAGGACGAGGTCGAAGAGCTCGTCCAGACGGCGCGTCGGGTCGTCACCGAGCTCGAGCCGTGGCCAGCCGTGGTGGCCTTCCTCGAAGCCTTCGTCCGCTACGCCAGCACCAAGCGGACGCTCCTCAACGAGCTGCGCGAGGCGTTCGGCAAGGATCCGAGCCTCAAGTCCCGCCTACGCGAGCGCATCGACCAGGCGTCGGAGCTCGTCATCGGCCGGGCACAGCGTGCGGGCGCCGTCCGCGCCGACGTTCAGGGTAGAGACGTGGTGCAGCTGCTCGGGCCAATGTGCACCAGCCCGACGCTGACCGATGAGCAGAGCGTTCGGTTGCTTCCGATGATCCTGGACGGGTTGCGCGCCGGGCACGTCGACTGATCTCGAGGGACGGCGTCTTGTCCTTCGGCGCTGGGTACCCGACAACCTCCTGACCCTGGAGGTCGTGGTCATACCCGGCGTCGAACGCCTGAGGCCATGGGCGCCGTGGGCGCAAACGAGCCACCGGGGAGATCGGACCGCCTCGTCCCGCTACGACTCTGGGAGGAAAGTGGGGACAGGCGGCGGCATCGTCATGGGTATCTTCCTTGACGGCAAGGTGGTGGGAGCCGGCGCTTTGGCGAGCGGGTACTGAGTCGACAAGGAACCCCTGGGGCGGGGCCCCACCTCGGCCGCTCCTCTACCTGAGTGTCGACCCCGAGGCCCAAACGAGTACTACGACCCTCCATACGTCACGGTGCGTCAAGTGCGGACCAGGCTCGGTGTGACACAGCCAGGGGCGCTCAACCGGCTCCGCGGCATCGAGCGACACGGCTGGATAAGCGAGCTCGGCACCGTCGGCAGAGGCGGCCGCGTGTACCGGGTCGCGCCGGAGGTGCCAGAGCGGATTGCCGACGGCCCGGAGGAGACTCAGGCGGCTGTTCGGTCCGACACGCCCGCGTCAGGTCCTCCGAGGCACCCTTCACCGCCGAGAGTCGGCGCGTCCCTCTCGTAGACTGCTCCCATGCGAGTCGGGATCTTCGGGGCGACCGGCCAGGTGGGCGGCGTCATGCGGGCGATCCTGGCCGAGCGCAGCTTCCCGGTGAGCGAGATGCGCTACTTCGCCTCGGAGCGCTCGGCGGCAAGGCGCCTGCCCTGGCCGCCCCGACACGGCGAGGACGTCGTCGTCGAGGACGCCGCCAAGGCAGACTTCTCCGGCCTCGACGTCGCACTCTTCTCCTGCGGCGGTGCGGCCTCGAAGATCCTCGCCCCGAGGGTGGCGGCCGCCGGGGCGATCGTGATCGACAACTCGTCTGCGTGGCGAATGGACCCCGATGTCCCCCTCGTCGTCGCCGAGGTCAACCCCGAAGCCCTGGCGCTCGCCCGGGCGGGGCACGGGAAGAGGATCGTGGGCAACCCGAATTGCACCGTCATGGTGGCGATGCCGGCCCTCAAGCCGCTCCATGACGCCGCCGGGCTCGTCCGGGTCGTCGTGTCGACCTACCAGGCCTGCTCGGGAGCGGGTCTCGCCGGGGTGGCCGAGCTCGATGCCCAGGTGCAGAAGCTCGCTCCCGAGGCCGCTGCGCTCACCTTCGACGGCGGCGCCGTCGCCTACCCCGAACCGGAGAAATTCCCGGGGCCGATCGCCTTCAACGTGCTTCCCCTCGCCGGGCGGGTCGTCGACGACGGACGGGGCGAGACCGACGAGGAGCACAAGTGGCGCGACGAGGCCCGCAAGATCCTGGGCCTTCCCGAGCTCAAGGTCTCCTGCACCTGCGTGCGGGTGCCCGTCTTCACGGGGCACTGCAACTCGATCACGGCCGAGTTCGAGCGGGCCATCACCCCGGCCGAGGCTTCCACCCTCCTGTCGAAAGCCCCCGGCATCTCCCTCTCAACCCTACCGACCCCGTTGCACGCCGCCGGGCGGGACGAGTGCCTCGTCGGACGCATCCGGGCCGACGACGGGGTGCCCGGGGGGCGGGGGCTCAATCTCTTCGTGGCCGGCGACAACCTGCGAAAGGGCGCCGCCCTCAACGCCGTCCAGATCGCCGAGCTCCTGGTCGCCACGTAAGGCTGGCATCGGACCGACCCCCGCACCTGCTCCTCAATCGTTGGGGCGAGCCCCGCTGAGCCCAGGCGCGAGTGCTACGATTGCTACGGTCACGGCCGGAAGGGAGTGAGAGAGATGGCGCGGACGATCAGTCACCGGGAACTGCGGAACAGCAGCTCGGAGATCCTGCGTGCGGTGGCCGCCGGCGAGGTGATCGAGGTGACCAACCACGGCGAGGTTGCTGCAGTGCTGGTGCCACCCTCGCTCACGTCCTACGAGCGGCTGGTGGCGGCGGGCAAGGTCCAGCTTTCCTCTAGGACGCCTGCCGACCTGCGCCGCGTCCGTCGAGCGAAGTCCACTCGGACCTCAGCCGAGATCGTCGCTGATGTACGGGCCGAACGGTGATCGCCTATGTCGACACCTCGGCAGCGATGAAGCTCCTCGTGGATGAGGCCGAGTCCGAGGCCTTGGCCGACCACCTGGAAAGCCGCAAGGCCGGGGGGGACACGCTCGTAGCTTCTCTGCTCCTTCACACCGAGCTGCGCTGTGCCTCGAAGAGGAACCCGGAAGACATCCGGCCCGATGCCGTCGAGGACGTGTTGTCCTCCCTGGCACTTGTCGACCTGGAGCGTGGGGACCTCATGACCGCCCCCTTGTTGCCCGGCCGGCTTCGCTCTGCGGACGCCATCCACCTTGCTACCGCCCTGCGGCTGGGGGCCGAGACAATGGTCGTCTACGACGCCGAACTTCGCTCTGCGGCAAAGACGGCCGGCATCGATGCTCTGAGCCCGGCATAGGAGGTTGCCGGCGGCCCGCTCGGCACGGGCAGCGCAAACTCGCGCCACATCGTCACGAGCGGAGCAGCAGGCGGTCGTCGATAACGGCGGCCACACTGGGGCGCTACTGGTTGGCGAGGTCGGGGTCCTCGGCAGCGATGCGGGCGACGGCCCCCTCGTAGCCGCCGTCGCGCAGCTACTGGACGACCACCCTGCGTGCCTCAGGAGGGATGGTCGACTTGAACGGCGGGAACGGGCCACGTCGCAGCTCTCCCATCCTCAGCGCTCGGCGCCGGGCAAGCTCCACCACCGCCGCCAGCTCTGGATCGAGGCGAAGCTCTGTGGCCACCCCACGATGGTACTCGGACGCTCCCCGGGCACGTCTCGCTCCAGGGCGGCGCACAGGATCAGGTGCACCGCCACCGACCGGCCGTTTGGCCGAGCGAGGTTGCTCGTGTGCTGGGCCGCGTAGGAGTCGACCACGCCCCGGGGCGCCCCGGACGGGTACCAGCTCATGGCGATTGGGCGGCGGCGGGGCGGGCGGGTCAGGGACGCGGGCGGCGGCGGGCGGCGAGCCGGGAGAGCGGAAGCCGGATCGGGGCGGTGAGGCGCCAGAATTCCGATTGGGCGATCTCGTTATGGGCACGCTCGGCGGCGGCGGTGCGCTCTTCTGCGCTAGCCGCACGGGTCTCGGCGGTAGCCGCACGGCACTCGGCGGCCGCGGTGCGTTCCTCGGCGGCGACCGCACGGGCCTCGGTGGTAGCCGCATGGGACTCGGCGGCGGCGGTGCGCTCCTCCGCGCTAGCCGCACGGGTCTCGGCGGCGACGGCCTCCGCCCGGGCGGACTTGATCGCCGCGATGGCCTCGACGAGCTCCACCTCGAGCAAGCGCTTCCGGCCGAGCTCCGGGTCGCGCACGAGGTGGCCGATCTTGGAGGCGCTACCAGGAGGGAGGAGAAGCGGTCGAGAGTCGAGGTCGGCGCGCATCCGCCGCGGCGTCTCGGTCCAGGCACCCGGAGCGGAGGAGGCGGTCGAGCTGCCGCCGTCGTCCCAGCGCTGGTAGATGCCGGTGAGACGGCCGGTGTCCTCGACGCCGACCACGAGGGCAGCCCGTACGAGCAGCTCCCAGTCCTCGCACACCTCGTTTCGCTCGTTGAAGCGGAGCTCGAGCTCGGTCACGAGCGCGTGCGGGATCGCCACCGAGAGGTTGGTGGTCTGGTTGACAGCCAAATGGGCGAGCACGTCGAAGCGGCCGGCGAACTCGGGCAGCGGCCGGGTGAGGGTGACGGGAACCCCACCCATCGCCGCCTCGCCGGAACCGGCACGGCGGACGTGGCGGGCGAGGCATCCCGAGCGGACCACCTTGCCGGGCGCCCGCTCGATCCCCTCGGCGAAAGCTCCGGCCCAGTCCGCCGTGACGAGGTCGTCGTCGTCGAGGAAGGCGACATAACGGCCCTCGGCCAGCTCGAGGCCGCGGTTGAGCGGCGCCGTCCGCCCGCCTCCTCCCGGCACGGGAACGACGCGCACCCTCGACGAGAAGCCCTCGTCGAAGCGCCCGACGAGATCCCGGCAGTTCGCCAGTACGCCCGGGTCGTCGCCGTGGACGAGGAGGAGCACCTCGAAGTCCTCGAAGCTCTGGGCGGCGAG
>JBOGHY010000281.1:0-5198 GCA_050742375.1 Acidimicrobiales bacterium
CGTCGAGCCCCTCGAAAAGGGGCGCGCACTCGGGCAGCAGCATCGCCGAGCCGGCGAGGGCGGCATCGACGTGGACGAAGGCATTGTGGCGGCGCGACACCTCGACGATCTCTGCCACCGGGTCGATTGCCGTGGAGGCGGTCGTGCCGATCGTGGCCACCACCGCCGCCGGAAGGCATCCGTCGGCTGCATCGGCGGCCATCGACCTCGCCAAGACGTCGGGCCTCATTGCGAAGGTTGCCGGGTCGCACCCCACCAGGCGCAGGTTGGCGCGCCCGAAGCCTGCGAGCAGGGCTGCCTTTGCGACCGAGGTGTGGGCCTGCTCGGAGGTATAGACCGTGACCGGACGCCCGAAGCCGGCCAAGCCGTCGGCCTCCTGGGAGAAGCCGGTGGCGCGCTCACGCGCGACCAGCAGGGCGACGAGGCACGAGGTTGAGGCCGTGTCCTGGATCACCCCCCGCCACAGCTGCGGAGAGAGCCCCGCCAGCTGGCCCATCCATCCGAGCATTGCCTCTTCCATCTCGGTGAGCGCGGGGGCCGACTGCCAGGAGAGCCCGAGCGCCCCGAGCCCGGAGGAGGCGAGGTCGCCGAGAACCGATGAGAGGGACGCATTGGCCGGGAACCAGGCGAAGTTTCGGGGGTGCTGGACGTGGGTGAGCCCGGGCACGACGATCTCGTCAAGCTCGGCGATGAGCGTCTCCACGCTGGCGAGCCCGGGAGGGGGCGCCGGGGGAAGTCGCCGCCGCACCTCGCCGGGGGCGACCTCGGCGCGAACAGGCAGCTCGCCAACGTGCTCTCGGAACTCGGCGATCCAGTCGACGAGCAGGTGGCCGGCGGCGCGGAATTCCTCGGGCGTCACGGCGAGGTGAGCCCGTGGCTGAGGAGGGAGTCGAGGAACGCCGCCACCATCGGGCCGTCCACCGGGCCGCCGTCGCCGGGAGCATTCACGACGATCATGGCGAAGGCGATGTCGCCGTTGAAGCCCATGAGCCACCCATCTACTGGGAGCGGCGGGACGGTGCCGTACTCTGCCGTGCCCGTCTTGGCATAGGTCCCCGGCGGAAGGCCCGTCGAAGAGGCGGTGCCGCTCGCCACGACCGAGGCCATCATCTCGTGCAGGTCCGACACGATTGCGGCGGGAAGGGGGTGAGTCTTGGCCGAGTCGGCCGGGGCGCCGGCGACGAGGCGGGGCGAGCGCACGGTGCCGGTGTCGACGGCGGCCGCCACGGCGGCGAGGTCGAGGGGATTGACGACGATGCGGCCCTGGCCGATGGCACTGGCAGCCAGATCGGTTGGGCTCTCGGCGACCGGGACGCTTCCGGGGAAGCTCTCGGCGCCGAGCGCCGGCATGTTGCCGAGGTCATAGAGGGCGGCCGCCTCGTGCAGGCTCGAGTCCCCGAGGTTCGAGGTCGCAAGCCCGATGTAGGCGGTGTTGCAGGAGACCGTGAAGGCCTGGAGCATGTTGGAGGCGGCATCCGAGCTGCTCGCGTTGTGGAAGACCTCGCCGTCGATAGTGATGGTCGGCGGGCAGGTGGCGGGCGACAGCGGCCCGAGGCCGTGCAGGATGAGTGCGGTCGAGGTGACGACCTTGAACGTCGATCCGGGGGGCTGGGCGCCGTCGAGGGCGAGATCCTCGGTCCCGGTCGAGGCCGTGTTGACGGCCGCGAGGACCTGGCCCGTCGAGGCCCTGAGGGCGACGAGGGCAGCTTCGTTCTGCTCGCCGGAGAGGGCGTCGAAAGCGAGCGTTTCGATCTCCGGGTCGATCGACGTGCGGACCGGTCGCCCGGGGACGGGCGGCTTTCGAAGGAGGGTGGCGACTACCTTGCCCGAGGACTCGACGATGCGCACGAGGCCGCCCGGGGTGCCCGCCAGCTCGGCCTGCTCCGCCTCCTCGATGCCGCCCTGTCCGACGATGCTCGATCTCGTATAGGGCGGTCCGAGCTTGGCGAGCTCGCTTGCGGTGATCGTGCCGAGCGTGCCGACGACGGCGGCGAGGCCGTCGGGCGGGGGCGTGCCCGAGGCGACGGTACGAAAGACCGTGCCCGGGATCGGGTAGAGGGTGGGCTTCAGCTGGGCGTAGCGAGCGGTCGAGACGGTGAAGACCGGTTCGAAGAGATCGGGGCTCGCCCGGGCTGCAGCGATCGCGCCGCTCGCCTCGGCGATGGTGGCGCCGGCCTTCACAAGGGATGCCTCGAGTGAGACCGGGTCCTTGATGAAGCTCCCCTGCACCCCGATCTCGACGCCGGACAGCTGCTGGCTCGAGAGCACGGACCCGTCCGACGCCAGGACGGGCGCCCGGGGGGCCCACAGGGCGCTCACTGCGAAGCGATCGCCCGCCCGAAGCTCCGGGTCGATCGTCTCGGGCGTGAAGACGACCTTCCAGTGCTGGCCGCGTCGCCGCAGGTGCAGGGTGGTTTGGACCCGCAGCCTCCCGAGGTGTGCGAGATCGGCGGTCCAGGTGACCGGGACGCTTGCGCGCCTGCCGTTCACCCGTGCGGTGCCGTGCTCGATGGCGACACGACGTACCCCTAGCGCCCGAAAGACCGCGGCGTTCTCCCCTGTAAAAGCCTCTTTTCGGCGCGTCGCCAGCCCCTCGATCTCGGACCAGGCGCCGCGGCCCCAGCCCCCGACGTAGGAGTTGATGACGGCCGCCGGCCCCGGCGGCGAGGCGGCCGCCGAGCAGGAGCTGAGCAGCCCCGCAAGGACGGCGCATGCCGCCAGGAACGAGGGGAGGCGGGCGGGCACGCCAGCGATGTTAGAGAGCCCTGTGGTGCCACGGTGGAGGGCGGCATGGACGGGCGGGACTGTCCGCTCGGCGAGAGCCCGCCGCATCAGTCGTAGACGAGCACGCCCCTGATGTTCACCCCGCGGCGCATCTCCTCGTAGCCGACGTTCACGTCGCCGAGCTTGTAGCGGTTGGTGATCATGTCCTCCAAGTCGAGCTGACCCTCGGAGTAGAGCTCGAGCAGCTTCGGGATGTCGTAGCGGATGTTGGCGGAGCCGAAGATCGTCCCGACGATCTGCTTCTCTTTCAGGGTGAGGTCGCAGAGGCTGAGGCTCACGTCGGTCTCGGCCATGGGGTGGATGTTCGTCACCACGACGCGGCCCTGTTTGGCCACGAGCGCCAGGATCGAGGCCATCATCGAGCCGCGGCCGACGCCCATGGCACAGATGACCCGGTCGCACATGCGGCCCCAGGTGATCCGCTGGACGAGGTCGAAGGCGTCCTCGACGGATGCCGCCACGTGCGACGCGCCGAACAGGATCGCCTGCTCGCGCTTGAAGGGCACCGGGTCGATAGCGAAGATCCGCTCCGCTCCCGCACGCCTGGCCCCCTGGATGGCGGCGGCCCCGACGCCGCCGACGCCGACGACGGCGAAGCTCTGGCCCGGCCGCGCCCCTGCGGCGTAAACGGCCGAGCCCCATCCGGTGGTGACGCCGCAGCCGACCAGGCAGGCGCAGTCAAAAGGGACGTGCTCTGGGACACGTACACAAGAGGCGACGTTCACGACGGTATGGCGGGCGAAGGTACCGAGGCAGACCATCGTGTACAGGTCCCGGCCGCGGGCATGGTGGCGCGAGGTGCCGTCGAGCTGGCGGCCCAACATGAGAAGGGCCCCGCTGTCGCAGAGGTTCGAGTGGCCCGTCGAGCAGCTCTGGCACTGCCCGCACGCCGGTACGAAGCCGAAGACGACGTGGTCCCCCTCTTTCAGCGAGGTGACTCCGGGCCCGAGCTTCTCCACGACGCCGGCTCCCTCGTGGCCGCCCACGATCGGGACCAGAGCCGGGAGGTCGCCGGTCACGAGATGCTCGTCGGAGTGGCACATCCCCGACGCCTTCATGGCTACGAGAACCTCGCCGGCCTTGGGGTCGTCGAGCTCGATCGGCTCGACCGACCACTTTTCGCCGGGCTCCCACAGGATCGCGGCTTCGCTCTCCATCGGCCTTCCCCCTCTTTGGGTGCCGGCCGGGGCGGCGGTGGGCGCAGCGCGGACCAGCGGCTCGGGCAGTAGGTGTACACGACTTTCCCGGCCGCCACCACCGGAACGCGCCGAGAGCGCGCGCCCGCACCCGGTGGGCGGCCGGCGCCAAAGGCTCCAGGCTCCTCTCGAGCAGCCGGCGCGGAAAGGCCCGGGCAGACTGCTCCGCCGACGCAGCCCGGCCCGGGCCAACCCCCCGCGACGGTCGCGAAAAGGCCCGGGCCACCCCGCCACTTCCGAGTCGCCCGGGCCTTTCGCGCCCCCATCCGTCGCATGTAGGTATCGGTCACAGGTGCGCCGCGCTTGAGGAATTTCACCCCTTCTCGTCAGAGCCCTGTGCGGTTGCTCAGGGGACGCTCGAGGGCGGCGGTGGGACCGAGGTGCTCGTGGTCGTCGTCGTGCTCGTCGATGTCGTCGTCGAGCTCGTCGAGGAGGTGGTGGACGACGTGCTCGATGTCGTCGTCGGGCGCGTCGAGGAGGTGGTGGGCGACGTGCTCGATGTCGTCGTCGAGCTCGTCGAGGGCGAGCTGGAGCTCGTCGAGGGCGAGCTGGAGCTCGTCGAGCGCGGCCTCGTGGTCGTGGTCGTGCGGTGACCGGGCCGGGGCGGCCCGGAAGAGCTCGTGGCGAGGGCGATGCCGATCGCGGCGGCGGCGATGGCCACCGCAACGACGAGGGCCAGAAGGAGCGGGCCGTTTGATCGGGGCCTTCGAGGGGCCCCCTCGCCGTCCTGGCCGACAACAGTGGTGGCGAGCGTCCCGCCGACCGCCCCGGCCCGCGCGACCGTCGTCGGCGGGCTGGCCCCGAGGGGTAGGACCTCGGTCTCAGCGCCGGCCGGCCTCTCCCCCAGAGGCTCCAGGCGGGCGGTGGTGTCGGTCCCGGAGCTGCGCAGGGCTGCCGCCATCTCGGCGGCCGAGGCGAAGCGCTCGCCCGGGTCCGGCCGCAGGGCCCGATCTATCACCGCGGCGAGGCCGGCGCCGGCGTCTGGGCGCAGCTCGCCAAGCGGCGTGTAACGCCCCTCGGCGGCGGCAAGCGAGGAGGCGAGGGCGCTCTCGCCTGCAAAGGGGCGGCGTCCCGTCAGCATCTCGTAGAGTACGACGCCCACGGACCAAAGGTCCGAGCGCACCGTCGCCGGGCTGCCCCGGGCGCGCTCGGGCGCAAGGTACATCGGCGTCCCGAGCACGGCGTTCACGATCGTGCGATCGTCGGCTGCAGAAGCTT
>JBOGHY010000282.1:0-5696 GCA_050742375.1 Acidimicrobiales bacterium
TCCCGCGGTGCTCCGCGAGTCCCGGCGGAGCCCTCGTGGATCATGATCTTGGCGTTCGGGAGGGCGTAGCGCTTGCCCGCCGCCCCGCCGGCGAGGATCATGGCTGCCGCCGACATCCCCATGCCGACGCAGATCGTCGAGACCTCGCACCGCACGTGCTGCATGACGTCGTAGATGGCCATCCCGGCGTAGCCGAGACCGCCCGGCGAATTGATGTAGAGGTGGATGTCCTTCTCCGGGTCGTCCGCCTCGAGGTAGAGGATCTCGGCCACGAGCAGGTTGGCGATCTGGTCGTCCACCTCTTGGCCGAGAAAGACGATCCGCTCGCGCAAAAGGAGCGAGAAGATGTCGTAGGCGCGGTCGCCGCGGCTCGTCTGGTCGAGGACCGTCGGGATGATCGAGTGGCGTGCTCCGGTGCTCGTACCGGTGGTCATGGGGTTGTCCTCCTCGTTGTTCTTGTAGGGTTGCCCTTGTAGCGGTTGCCCTTGTTTCGCTTGCCCTCATAGCGAATAAAAGATACCGTAGACGAGATTCGACCATGGCCCGCTCCCTATGACCCGCTCCCGATGACCCGCTCTGCATGACTCCTTCGGAACGGCGCCACGAGCCCGTCCTTCCCGGCTTTCGGGAGATGGCAGAGCGCCGCCGCGCCCTTGTCCGCGAGCTCGGGCAGCGCCGTGTCTCCCTCGGTCTCACCCAGACCGAGGTGGCGGCGCGGATGGGTACCTCGCAGTCGGCCGTGGCGCGCCTCGAGTCGGGTGAGGCCGACGTGCGGCTGTCAACGATCGAGCGCTACGCGGCGGCCCTTAACGGCGAGATCGCCTGGGAGCTTCGCGGGCCGGGCGGGACCTCGACTGGCCCCGATCAGAGCAGCCCGAGATGAACGGCGGCGCCGTGAGGGGTGCCGGCCGGCCCGATCGGCCCGAGCCCGATCGGCCCGACTGGGACGACTGGCTCGAGAGCCACCTCTTCGACCGGCGAGTGGTCGTGCTGCGGGGGCCACTCGACGCCGCAATCGCCACCCGTGTCGCCTCTCAGCTGATGGCTCTCGACGCCTCGGGCGACGAGGCGGTCCAGTTGCAGCTCGACAGCCCGGGCGGATCCCTCGAGGCCGCCTTCGCCGTTGCGGACGTGATCGACGTCCTCGGCGTCCCTGTAGAGGTCCTCTGCATGGGCCGAGTCGAGGGGACTGCCGTGCTGGTGGCGGCCGTCTGTCCCCGGCGGGCCGCCTTCGAGCATTGCCGCTTCGCCATGCGCGAGCCGCCCGTCGAGATCGCCGGCCCGGCGGCCCAGCTCGAGGTGCAGCTCGCCTACCACGAGGCCGCCATTGTGAGGTACCACGAGCGCCTGGCCGCTGCCATGGGGCGGCCGGTCGCCGAGATCGAGGCGGAGAGCAGCCGGGGGGGCTTTCGTGGGGCTTCCGAAGCGGTCGAGCTGGGCATCGTCGACAAGGTCGTTCAGGCCAAGGTCTCGCGCCTGCGGGCTGTGCCTCCCGCGCCGGGGGGCGCTCCGATCTAGGTGTTCCGGGACCTAGGCGCTCCGGGACCTAGGCTCGCTCGGATGTCGAAGCTGGCGGTCCTGGTCGTGGCGGCGGCGCTTGCCGGGTGCGGCTCATCGGCAGCGCTGTCCCCGGCCGTCTCGCTCGGCCCGCCGCCCACCGGCGCCGCGGCTCGCCCGGGAGCCGGCTCGACGGCCGGGAACCTCACGACCTACCACTACGACAACGCCCGCAGCGGCGACGACACCGTTGATCCGGTCTTCACGAAGTTCCGGCCCCTTTGGACCGATCGGCTCATCGACGGCGCCGTCTACGCCGAGCCGCTCGTCTGGCACGGCGAGGTCGTGGTCGCCACGGAGGACGACCTCGTCTACGGCCTTGACGCCCGCAACGGGCACGTGATGTGGCGCACCCGCATCGGAAGGCCGGTGCCCTCTCAGAGCCTTGAGTCCCCCCCTGGGCCCGGCTGCGGCGACATCTTCCCCCTCGGCATCACCGGCACGCCCGTCATCGACATCTCTCGCGGGGAGCTCTTTGCTGCCGGCGAGGTGCAGGATCCCCACCGTGGCGGCGCCGCCGGGGTGGAGCACGTGCTGGCCGCCGTCAGGTTGTCGAGCGGCCGGCTCCTTTGGGAGCGGCGCATCGACCCGCCCGGCGCCGGCCGCGTGTACCAGGTGGCCGCGCTCCAGCAACGCTCGGCTCTCTCCCTAGTCTCCGGGCGGGTCGTCGTCGAGTTCGGCGGGCTCGACGGTGACTGCGGGGACTACCACGGCTATGTCGAGAGCCTTCCCGAGTCGCGCTCGGGGCGTGCCTACACCTACCGGGTCCCGACGGCCCGCGAGGGCGCCATCTGGGCGGTCAGCGGTGCCGTGTCCGAGCCCTCTGGCAAGATCTACGTCGCCACGGGGAATGGGTCGAGCACGACGCGCTTCGACTACGGCGATTCGGTCATAGATTTGTCCAGGCGGCTTCGCCCGCTCGGCTTCTTCGCCCCCCGCGACTGGGCGGCGCTCAACGCCGGGGATCTCGACCTCGGCGCCGGCGGTCCGATCCTGCTTCGGAGCCTGAACCTCATCTTCGAGTCGGGCAAGGTGAACGAGAACGGCGTCAACGTCGGCTACCTGCTCGACCCGTCTCGTCTCGGTGGGATCGGGCACCCCCGTTTCTCGGCGACGGCATGCCCGGGCAACGGCAACCGTGTCTTCGGCGCCTTCGCGAGCGCTACCGAGCTGTCTCACGGTCGCCGGTCGGTGTTCCTCTACGTGCCCTGCGTCGCCGGCACGACCGCTTTCGTTGTCTCTGGGGGAAGGCGGCCCTCGTTCCGCCGGGTGTGGACTGTCGCGAAGAACGACCCCAACGGGCCGCCGATCGTGGCCGGGGGCCTCGTCTGGGCGCTCAGCACAGGCAACGACGGCGGCGCCCAGTCCAACCTGTTGACGGGCATGCGCCCCACGACGGGCCGCGTGGTGGTCACCGAGCAGCTCGGCGACATCGGGGTGGTGAACTTCGCGACGCCGGCCGTGGGCGATCGACGCCTGTTCGTCGCCGGCAGCAAGGGTGTGGCGGCCTTCGGCGACTAGCCCTCCTTCGACGGGATCGACATCATGTCGATCGATCCCGTGCGCCTGAGAAGGGGCATCGCTTACACGCCTCCTGCTCCTCGCCTCCGCCCGCCCGGAGCGTTGTTTGTGGAGCCCGCTATGTGGGCGTCGATGTAGGCGTCGATGTGGGCTGCTCGGTGGCACAGTACTTGCACTTCGTCGCCGCCAGAGGCAGATCGGCGGAGAGGCATGCCGGGCAGGTCTTGGTCGGGGCAGGGCTTCCGAAGACGGTATTTCCCAGTCGAGCCTGGCTGATGCGGTACGGGACGACGATGGCGAAGTAGATGATCGCCATGAAGATGATGAAGTAGATGACTGCGGCAACAAGCGCGCCGACGTTGAGGAAGGTGCCGGCGTTCCCGGCGTGGCCGAGCTGCACCCCGAGCCCCGGCGTGTTCGATCCCTGAGCCCTCGTGATCAGGGGATCGATGATGTTGGTCGTGAAAGCCGCGATCAATGTGCTGAAGGCCAGCGCCACTACGAGGCCCACGGCGATCACGATGAGATTGCCGTTCATGAGGAAGTTCTTGAAGCCCTTCACCTGGTGCTCCCTTCGGTTGTGTCCGTGTGTCGCCAGCACCGGCCGCTGACGGGACACGGACACTAGCCCTGGTGACTCGATGTCGACAGGGTCCCTCCGGCGCCTCTCCGGGGAGCGGTCGGCGCGCATCGGGCCAGGTGGCCTCTCGTGCATGCCGGCCAGGAGTCGTAACTGCTGCACGGCGACGCAAGGGGCGGCTCCAGGTGAGCATGGAGGCTCGCATGGACCGCTGACAAGGCACGCGCGGCCCGCCGGTGTCGCGGCCGCGGAGGCCGTGGTGCGGAGGCGGTGGGATTTGAACCCACGGTCCCTTGCAGGACACACGATTTCCAATCGTGCCGATTCGGCCGCTCTCGCACGCCTCCGGACGGCGACTTATGGTGCCGGTCGCCGGTCAGGGTATCGTCTGTCGCGTCGGCGCTGTCGAGCGCAGCGGCCGGGTTCTGCGCAACTGGCCGCCGTGAACCGGGTCAGAGCCGGAAGGCAGCAGCTCTCAGCGGATGCGCTGGTGTGCCGCAGGCGACCTGGCCGTTGCGCCCGGCAGCGTCGACGTCCCGGACCGCTCGTCGCCCTCTGGCGTCGTAGTCTCAGACGGTGACCGCCGACGAGACGAACGAGCCCGCAACGGGGCAGTACCAGTCGCTCTACCGGCGCTACCGGCCACAGAGATTTGCCGAAATACGCGGGCAGGACCACGTCGTCCTGCCGTTGCGCAACGCCGTGCGGGACGGCCGCATCGCGCATGCCTATCTCTTCTCCGGCCCACGGGGGACGGGCAAGACCTCCACTGCCCGCATCCTTGCCAAGGCGCTCAACTGCGAGCACCTAGTCGAAGGGGACCCTTGCGGCACCTGCGACTCGTGCGCGGCGATCGCCCGCGGGGCATCCCTTGATGTCCACGAGCTAGACGCCGCTTCGAACAACGGTGTCGACGACATGCGCGACCTGGTGGCGCGGGCCTCGCTCGCCAGCCCAGGCGAGTGGAAGATCTACATCGTGGATGAGGTCCACATGTTGTCGACGGCGGCCTCGAACGCCCTCCTCAAGACACTTGAAGACCCACCGGACCGCGTCGTCTTCGTGCTCGCCACAACTGCCCCGCAAAAGGTCCTTCCGACCATTCGTAGTCGCACGCAGCACTACGAATTTCGTCTCTTCGACGTAGAGGTCCTGCAGGCGTTGTTGGTAGAGATCGCCGACGATGCCAGGCTCGTGCTGCCCGATGACGGAGTGGCGGCGGCGGTCCGCCGGGGCCATGGCTCAGCCCGCGATGCCATCTCGGCGCTCGACCAGGTGGCGGCTGCGGGCGTGGTCGACGATGACGACCGTTTCGTTCGGGAGCTCGTGGAGGCGATCGCCGAGCAGGACACCGCCTTGGCGCTGCGAACGGTTGCCGATGCCTTCGTGGCTGGTCACGACGGCAGACGACTCGGAGAGGACCTGGTCGTGGCATTGCGCGGGATCTTTCTGGCGGCGGTCGCCCCTGGGGTCGGTGAGGCCCCCCAGCCCGGCCTCCCGGCGCTCGGACCTGCCCGCAGCGTGCGGGCCATGGAGGTGCTCGGCTCGGCAATGATCGACATGCGGGAGTCGCTCGACCCGAGAACCACCCTCGAGGTGGCGCTCGTGCGGCTCACCCGGCCCGACGTAGACGACAGCCCGATCGCTCTCGTCGAGCGCCTCGAGCGCCTCGAGCAACGGTTGGGCGAGCTCGCAGAACAGCGCTCGGCGACATCGCCAGCTAGTGGGGAAGCCACTGGGCCGCCGTCCCCGCGGCCGCTGTCGCGGCAGCTGTCGCGGCAGCCGACCCAGATGCCTCCCGCGCCGGGCCCGGCCTCGCCCCCGCCGTCCCCGCCGCCTCCCGCGCCGGGCTCGGCCCCCGCCGGGTCGGCTGCGCCTGTCGCCACGGTCGGGCCGGCACGGCCGACCCGAGACGACGTCGTCACCGCGTGGGCAGACGTCATCCTTCCCAAGCTCCGACCGAGGGCACGTGCCGTGTACGCCATCGGACGCTTCACCGAGGTGGTCGACGACGAGGTGGTGCTGGCGCTGCCGAATG
>JBOGHY010000283.1:0-4292 GCA_050742375.1 Acidimicrobiales bacterium
CGTCTTCGAGGGGAACGACCTCCCCGGGGTGATGCTCTCGACCGCCGTACGAAGGCTCGTCAACCTCTGGGCGGTCGTCCCCGCAAAGCGTGCCGTCGTCTTCGGCGCCAACGAGAGTGGCGACGCCGCCGCCGCCGACCTCGAGTCGGCAGGTGTCGAGGTTGTGCGCGTCGTCGACGCACGCAAGGGCGGAGCCCTCGTGCGGGCGGTGGGCAACGGACAGGTCTCCGAGGTTGAGCTCGGCGACGGCTCGAGGGTCGGCTGCGACCTGCTCGTGACGGCGGTCGGGTGGACCGCTCCCACCCTGTTGCTCAACATGGCAGGCGACCGGCCTGTCTACGACGAGCAGGCCGCCCGCTTTGTCCCCGGCTCCGACCTGCCGCCGTCGGTCGTCGCAACCGGCGGCATCCTCGGCGACGGCCCGACAGAGGCTCTCGTCGAGCACGGGCGGTCCGCCGGAGCGCTCGCCGCCAGACGAGCGCTGGCGGCACGCAACGGTGCTCCAGGAGAGGGCGCAGGCGCCCTCCCACGCCTCGAGCCGGGCGCCCACATGGCCCTTTTCCGTTCGAGCACGCACGGCATCGTCGACTACTCGGAGGACATCTCCTCAAAGGACATCGTCTCGGCGGCGCGCGAAGGCTACGACTCGGTCGAGCTCGTGAAGCGTTACACCACCGCCACGATGGGGCCGGCCCAGGGCAAGCTCGAGACGATCAACACCGTCGCCGTCCTCGCCGAGGCCACCGGCCGCAGCATCGCCGAGACCGGCACGACGGTCTGGCGCCCCCCGCACGTGCCGATCAGCCTCGGCGCCCTCGCCGGACGCAACTACGAGCCGGTGCGCTACTCGCCCATGCAACCCTGGCACGATTCCCACGGCGCGAGGCCGATCGTGGCGGGCCAGTGGATAAGACCTGAGCACTACGGGGACCCGGCGGCCGAGGTCCGAACAGTGCGCGAGCGCGTCGGCATCATCGACGTCTCACCGCTCGGAAAGCTCGACCTCCGCGGTCCTGACGTCCCGAAGCTGCTCAACTTTCTCTACGTGAACAAGTGGTCGAAGCTGACTGTCGGCTCGGTGCGCTACGGCGTCATGTGCCTGGAGGACGGCGTCGTGCTCGATGACGGCGTGACCGGGCGCCTCGGCGAGGACCGCTTCCTCATGTCGACGACGAGCTCGGGCGAGGGAGGCGTCATCGAGTGGATCGAGAGCTGGTTGCAGACGGCGCACCCGGAGTGGCAGGTGGCCATGACGCCGATGACGAGCGCCTATGCGAGCATCAACGTGGCGGGCCCCCGCTCGCGTGAGCTGCTCGGCCGCCTGGCCGAGGGCGTCGATTTGTCGCCGGAGGCCTTTTCCTACATGCAGGTGCGCACGGGCTCGCTCGCCGGTGTCGATGGGTGCGTGATGTGGCGCATCGGCTTCACCGGAGAGCTCTCCTACGAGCTGCACGTGCCGGCCGGTTTCGGGCTTTTCGTCTGGGAGTCTCTCCTCGACGCCGGTCGAGATCTCGGCACCGGTGTCTTCGGCCTCGAGGCTCAGAGGATCATGCGCCTCGAAAAGGGGCACCTCATCGTCGGCCAGGACACCGACGGCCTCACTCAGGCTTACAGCGCCGGCTTGGACTGGCTCGTGAAGCTCGACAAGGAGGACTTCGCCGGCAAGGCCGAGCTGGCCTGGCAGCTCGAGGGCGGCGGCTACACCCGCCTCGTCGGCCTGCTGCCAGATGATCCCCTCCTCGTGCCGCAAGAAGCGAGCCAGATCGTCGGGGCGGGCGGGGTGATCTCGGGACGCGTCACCTCGTCACGCCGCTCCCCCACCCTCGGCCGCAGCATCTGCCTCGGCGTCGTCGCCCAGCACCTGGCACGAGAGGGCGCCGTAGTCACGATCCGGCTGCCCGAGGGAGGCGAGGCGACGGCGAGAGTGAGCATGGAGCTGGCGGCCTACGACCCGGCGGGAGCGCGGCTTCGTGGCTGACTCTCCCGGCGCCACGGGCGCCCCACATAGCCGCCCCGTGGCCGAGGATGCCATCGGTGCCGCCGATCGCCGTCCGGTGGCAAAGAGCGCCATCCGGCCCGATCCCCCCGTCGAGGACCATCGCGGGTGGCAGGTTTCGCGACGGCGCTCGGCGTCGCGACTCCGCCTGGCGGATCTCTCCCCGCTTTCCAAGGTGGAGATCCGCGCCGACCCTGCCAGCCGGGTCGCCGGAACGCTCGCGACCCGCTCCGGGCGGGCCATCCGCAGCGCCGGCCAGGATCTCGTCGCCGGCACCGGGCCGGACCGCTGGCTCGTGCTCGGGCCGGCGGGAAGCTCGGGAAAGATCATCGAGGTCCTCGGGCGCTCGGGCGGTTCTGAGGCGCCTGCGATCGTCGACGTCACCCATGCCAAGACCCTCGTCCGCCTCACCGGCGCCGATGCCGCCCGGGTCCTCGAAAAGATATGCGCCATCAACCTCAGCGACGCCGTCACGCCCCCGGGCACCTGCTTCCGTTCGGCCGTCGCCCGTGTCGTCTGCGACGTGATCCGCGACGACGTTGAACAAGAGCGGTCCTATCTCATAGCCTGCGACCGCTCGTACGGCCAGTACCTCTTCGACACGCTCAAAGATGCCGGTTCCGAGCTCGGCGCCGACGTCGACGGCTTCCCAGACAAGGAGATATGACATGGCCATGCCGACAGCCCTCGAGATCGCACGCCAGGGGGCCTTAAAGCCGCTCGCCGACCTCGCCGCAGGGATGGGGCTTTCGGAGCGACTCCTCGAGCCCTACGGTGAGCACGTCGCCAAGATCAAGCTCGAGGCGCTCGCCGAGCTGGCGGAGGAGCCACTAGCCAAGTACGTGGTCGTCACGGCGATCACCCCGACACCGCTCGGCGAAGGCAAGACCACGACCACGGTCGGCCTCGGGCAGGCCTTCGCCCACATCGGCAAGCGGGCCACCATCTCGATCCGACAGGGCTCAATGGGACCAACCTTTGGCATCAAGGGCGGAGCCGCCGGCGGGGGCTACAGCCAGGTAGTGCCCTTCGAGACCCTCAACCTGCACCTCACAGGAGACGGCCATGCCGTCTCGGAGGCGCACAACCTCTGTTCGGCGATGGTGGACAACCACCTCTACCAGCGAGCCGAGCCTGTGCTCGAACCCCACAACGTCACCTGGCGCAGGGTTCTCGACGTGAACGACCGGGCGCTCCGTAACATCGTCATCGGCCTCGGATCGAGAGAGGACGGCGTGCCACGCCAGGCCGGCTTCGACATCACGGCAGCGAGCGAGGTGATGGCGATCCTCGGCCTCACGACGAGCCTGAGGGACCTCCGCGAGCGTCTCGGGCGCATCGTCGTCGGCTACACGCGCTCGGGCGAGCCGGTCACCGCGGACGACGTCAAGGTGGCCGGTGCCATGGCCGTCGTCATGATGGAGGCGATCAAGCCGAACCTGCTCCAGACTCTGGAGAACACGCCCGCCCTCGTGCACGCCGGGCCGTTCGGCAACATCGCCACGGGCAATTCCTCGGTCATCGCCGATCTGATCGGGATCCACTGCGGCGACTACCTCGTCACCGAGTCTGGCTTCGGCGCCGACATGGGGGCCGAGCGCTTCTTCAACCTGAAGTGCCGCACATCGGGTCTCGTGCCGAGCGCCGCCGTCGTCGTGGCGACCGTGCGGGCGCTCAAGGCCCACTCCGGCAAGCACAAGATCGTCGCCGGCAAGGACCTCCCCGAGGCGCTCCTCGCCGAAAACCCCGACGAGGTCGCCGTCGGCGGAGCCAACCTTCGTAAGCAGCTCCAGAACGTCCTCACCCACGGCATCCCCCCGGTCGTCGCCATCAACGCCTTCCCGACCGACTTCGCGACCGAGCACGAGGCGATCAAGGAGATCGCCGGCGAGGTAGGGGCCGAGGCGGTCGTCTGCAACCACTTCACCGAGGGTGGCCGGGGGGCGACCGGCCTCGCCGAAGCGGTCGTGGCGGCGGCCGACAAGCCGAGCGAATTCAAGTTCCTCTACCCCCTCGAGGCACCCCTTCGGCAGAAGATCGAGACCATCGCCGAACAGATCTACGGCGCCGACGGCGTCGACTACAGCCCGACGGCCTCCACCCAACTCGACAGCTACGAGAAAAATGGCTTCGGGGGCCTTCCCATCTGCGTCGCCAAGACGCACCTGTCCATCTCCTCCGACCCGGCCCTTAAAGGTGCTCCCGCGGGCTGGCGCCTTCCCGTGCGCGAGGTGAGGGCCTCGGTGGGTGCCGGCTTCGTCTACCCGATCTGCGGCGACATGCGCACGATGCCAGG
>JBOGHY010000284.1:0-3532 GCA_050742375.1 Acidimicrobiales bacterium
CCGCGTCTGCCCCTGAACGATGAAACGTTCCGGCTCGCCTTCAACCGCTGGCAGCAGGTGATCGGGCTTCACGACGAGACCGGACAACGGGTTCACGTCGTGCCTCACCAGCTTCGCCACAGCCTCGTTATCTGCCCTGTGTCTTCCATGTCTGGCACGACCGTTTTCGCGGCTTGAACCCTACGTGACGTACAAGTATCCACCACTTTGTCTGTGACGTCGTTTACGTTCACGACGTGAGCAACATCCGAGCCGAACGGGCGTTGTCCCCACTCGACGGCTCCGAGTTCTGGGTCGTGCTCGATGCCAATCTCGTGATGCACCGCGAGGCGAGCGACTTCCTCCGCGCGCTCGACGGGGCTGGCTGCTCGCCGCACACCATCCGGGTCTACGCTGGGCGGGTCGCGAGGTTCCTCCGATGGTGCGAAGACCAAGGCGTCGACTGGTCCTCGATCAGCCTCGCGAACTTGGCTCGCTTCAAGCACTTCCTCGAGGCGACCCCGCATCGCGGCGATCTGCGGCGTTCGGGGACAACGGTCAACGCGACGCTCACTGCCGTCTGTGAGCTCCTGCGTTTCTGCGCGAGGGCCGGTGTGATCGGGCAGTCCATCGCTAGCCAGCTGTCCGAGCCCCGCTTCCTCCGCTTCACGCCGCCCGGCTTTAACGCCGGTGAGACTGGTCAGTTCCGGGCGGTGCGGGCCCGGTCGCTCAAGGCGAGAGCGGCGACCCCGTTTCCTGAGGCGCTCACTCCCGAGCACGCCGAAGCGGTCATCTCCTCCTGTCGCCGTTCGCGGGAAGCCTTCATGGTGGTGCTGATGCGCGACAGCGGACTGCGCATCGGCGAGGTCCTGGGGCTGCGCCGGAGCGACCTCCACCTGCTCCCCGACTCGCGCTCGCTCGGGTGTGCGGTGGTGGGCGCGCATCTCCACGTCCGCCACCGCCAGAACCCGAACGGCGCGCTCGCGAAGTCGCGCTTTCCAAGGACGGTGCCGGCGAGCGGGGCCCTCTGCTCGGCCTACACCGATTACTTCCTCGAACGCTCGGGGATCCTCGGCGACGACGACAACGACATGGTCTTCGTCAACCTCTACCATGCCCCCCTCGGCACCGCGATGACCTACCGGGCTGCGAAGGGCTTCTTCGACCGGCTCCAGCGAGAGTGCGGATTCCCGGTGCGCCCGCACATGCTGCGGCACACCGCGGCGACGAACTGGGTGCGCGCCGGGGTCGACCTCGACGTCGTCCAGCGGCTCCTCGGTCACGCCTCGCTCGCCTCGACGAGCGTGTACCTTCACGCGAGCGACGAGGACAAGCGCCGGGCGGTGGAGGCCGTCGCCGCCGGGGCGCACTACCGATGAGCGCGGTGCACCTCGTCGCAGGCACCGCGCGCGCAGTGAACGCGGGAGCCGACGACCCCTCCTGGCTCGAATGGCTGGTCGCCCACGTCGATGTGGCGTGGCGTCGGGCAGAGTGGGACCACGAGCACTTCCTGTTCACCGGCGACCTCGACAACGACCGGACGGTCGCGTGGCGCTGCCGGACGCCGTCGTGCCCGGCGGTCACCCGCCGCCATCACGGCCGCTGCGATTCCTGTCGCCGGGCGCAATCCGAAAGTGGCATTCCCGACGAAGCGTTCGACCGCCAACCCCGGCGGACGCCGTTCTTCCCGCTCGTTCGCGCCGCCTGTGCGGTCAATGCCTGCGGGCGAGAGGCCTCCAGCCACGGCCTGTGCGTGGCGCACGGGCGGGCGTTTCGTGCCCGAGACGTGGGGGTCTCGCTGGAGGAGTTCGTCGCGAAGGCCACGCCGCTCCGGCCTCTTTATCCCTGTCTCGTCCTCGTCTGCCCACGACAGCGCACGAGCGAGCGCGGGCTGTGCGCCTTCCACGCCAACCGCCTGCGGCGCGAGCTCGGCAATGGGCTCCTGGCACCCGAGGTCGGGACATGGGCGAAGCGGCAGCCGCCGCGGCTCGGTCCGCACCAGTTCTCCCTGGCCGGCCTTCACGAGACGGTCCGCTATGAGCTCTTGTACTGCCTCCAGCAACGCGACGAGCTCCCGCCCCCGCTCGACCCGATGCAGGTGCGCATCGTGGTCACGCGCCTTCTCGGCGCGGCCTCGATCCGAGAGCTCGACCTCGCGGCACTCTGTCAAAGCGGTGGGATGCAATACAACGCCGCGGCAAAGGGGCTCGTGCGCCACCTCGCCCGCCATCTGACAAGAGCGTGGAGCCGCTTCTCGGGTGCCGACCCCTATGCCGGTGACCGCTGGGAGGTCGGGCCGCTCGGGCTCTTCCCGAATGGCTCCCGCCGCTACCCGGCGACCGAAGGCGTGGTCGACTTCGGTCCGATCGGCGAGCCCTGGCTGCGTGAGGTCGCCAAGGCCTGGGCGCGCACGACCCGCCCCTACCTGCAGAACCTCCGTCAGGCGATCAAGGCGTGCGCGTTGGCCTCGACGGTGCTCACCGCGAGCGGCTCCGGCGACCCGGCACTGCTCGGGGCCGGCGAGTTCACCCGAGTAATCGAGGCGCTCTCGCTCCACGGGCGCGACGACGGGTCGCTCTACTCGGCGAGCTTCCGCAACGTATTGCTCTCCCGGTTCCGCGAAGTCGTCGACTCCGGCCGCGCCGACGGCCTCATGGCCGAGGTGCCCGACGCCTTCTCCTCGGCGCGGCGCACCCGCGTCGTTTCCGAGGCGAACGAGGACGAGATCGGAAAGGCGCTCCCCGAGACGGTGATCCACCAGCTCGATGCTCACCTCCACCTCCTCGGCCCGTCGGGTCGGATGGGACCGGTCGCGGCACGTGACCTCCAGGCGATGCACCAGACGATCTACCGGATCCTCCGCGACACCGGGCGGCGCCCGGGTGAGGTCGCGAGCCTGTTGGTCGACTGCGTCGAGGTGATCGACGGCCACCACAACCTCGTCTACGACAACCACAAAGCGGGGCGCCTCCGCCGACGCCTGCCGATCACGACCGACACCGCCGAGGCGATCGGTTCCTGGGAGCACCGTCGCAGATCGCTGCCGATGCCGCCGTCCGGAGCGAAATGGCTGTTCCCCTCCCCGCTGCTGCGAGCGACGCGTTCGGCCGGTCACCTCACCGCGGCGGGCATCGGTGCCGAGTTCCGTGCCTGGGTGCGCAAGATCGGCACGATCGAGGGAGAGGTGCTCGGCGGCGACGGGAGGCCGGCCGCCTTTGACCGGGCCCGGCTCATCCCCTACGCGCTCCGCCACTCCTATGCCCAGCGACACGCCGACGCAGGAGTTCCCGTCGATGTCCTGCGGGAGCTCCTCGATCACGTCTCTGTGCAGACGACGATGGGGTACTACTCGAACCCTCGGGAATTGCATGAGACGCAGGAGAAAGCCCTGGTCGCCTGATCACGGCATTGACTGAGTCAGATCACCCACGCCCCGTCCACAGCTACTGGTCTGCTCGTTTGCGTAATGAGCCCATCCAATGCATGATCCCGGCCTACAACGGGAGAGGGGAAGGCCCAGTGGGAGACGGCCAGCTCGCAGGTTGTGCACAGC
>JBOGHY010000285.1:0-3658 GCA_050742375.1 Acidimicrobiales bacterium
CGGGGGCGGCCCGGCCACAGGGACATGCCGGAAGGCGGACGGGCTCGTGACGAGGGCGCCCTTCGCCGCCTACTTGACGCGAAGGCCCGACCCCCCGATGTGCACCCTCCAGTGCTCGTGACCTCGCTCGCCGCCGCCGCCGCGTTAGGTGCCGACCTGAGCGAGACGGCACGGGCGCTGGCAGCCCGGTTTTGGCCGGGAGCTCTGACGATAGTGATGGGATTCGCTCCGGGGCACGGACGGCCGAATTGGCTGCGCGACCGGGACGAGGTCGCCGTTCGCATGCCAGACCAGCCCTTTGTCCTCGAGGTTCTCTCGGCCACCGGACCACTGCTGGTCACGAGCGCCAACTTGCACGGAGAGAGCACGCCGACCTCTCCGCTCGCGGCCGCGTCGGCGCTCCGCAAAGGCGTTGACCTGGTCGTGGACGGCGGGGAGCTGGTCGCCCAACCATCCTGCCTTGTGAACGTGGCAGTGACACCGCCCGTGGTTGAGCGTGCCGGTCCCCTGGACGCCGAGGAGCTGCTCAGGCTCGGTGTGGTGATGGCGGGGGCGGCCCGGCCCCAGGGACATGCCGGAAGGCGGACGGGCTCGTGACGAGGGCGCTGCTGGCGATCGAGACGTCCTGTGACGAAACCGCGGCCGCTGTCGTCACCGAGCGCCTCCAAGCGCTCTCGAGCGTCGTGTCGAGCCAGGTAGAGCTGCACGCCAGGTTCGGCGGAGTGGTGCCCGAGATCGCAAGCCGGGCTCACGTGCGCCTCGTCGGCCCCATCGTGTCGCAGGCTCTCGACGAGGCGCGTGTCACGGCCGGCGAGCTCTCGGCGGTGGCCGTGACCCGCGGCCCGGGCCTGGTAGGCGCCCTTCTCGTCGGCATCTCGGCGGCCAAGGCGCTGGCGATGGGCCTAGGGCTTCCGATCGTGGCCGTCAACCACCTGGAAGGGCATCTGGCAAGCGTTGCGATGGACGAGCCGGACATGGCCTTTCCCCAGCTCGCCCTGCTCGTCTCCGGTGGCCACTGCATCCTCGCGAGGTCGCCGTCCCCCGGGGTCTACGAACGCCTCGGTCAGACGAAGGACGACTCGGTCGGCGAGGCCTACGACAAGGTGGGTCGGCTCCTCGGCCTCGGCTATCCAGGCGGTCCGGCCATCGACCGGCTCGCCGCCTCTGGGGAGGACTCTCTCGGCTTTCCCCGCCCCATGCTCCGGGAGGGGTACGACTTCTCCTTCTCGGGCCTTAAGACTGCGGTGGCCAACTACGTTCGCGCCAACCCGACGCTCGTGGTGGAGGACGTGGCGGCCTCCTTCGCTGCTGCCTGCATGGACGTCCTTTGCACCAAGCTCTCGCGGGCGCTCGAGGAGTTCAAGGATCCGGTGGTCTCGGTGGTCGGGGGCGTGGCGGCGAGCCCTATCCTGCGCTCGCGGGCGGCCGAGCTCGCCAAGGACGCAGGCGCTCGACTGCTGCTGCCGTCGCAGCGTCTCGCCACCGACAACGCCGCCATGATCGGAATCGCCGCCTGGCAGCTCCTCGATCGACGCGGTGGGCTCGGCGACAGGTTCGACTTCGGACCCCTGGCGAGCTGGCCACTCTCCTGGGGCGACCGGGACGGCGGAACCTTGGGCGGCGTCAGCTGGGACGCGGGCGCCCCGACGCCCTGATCGGCTACAACGACCGGGTGGCGACCGTCGAGACCATGCGCGGCCCGGTCGACGTGGGCGCGCTCGGGCCGACGCTTATGCACGAGCACTGCTTTGTCCTCACCGTGGAGCACGTCCAGAACTACGGCGAAGGCTCCTGGTGGGACGAGGACGAGCGCGTCGCCGATGCCGTGGCAAAGCTTTCGGCGCTCCGCTCAAAGGGGATCACCACCGTCGTCGACCCGACGGTGCTTGGTCTCGGCCGCTACATCCCGCGAATCCAAAGGATCGCCGACCAGGTCGACCTGAACATCATTGTCGCCACCGGCCTGTACACCTTTCACGACGTTCCCTTCGTGTACTCGCTTCGTGGCCCGGGAGCGCCACTCGGCGGCCCGGATCCGATGGTCGAGGACTTCACCAGAGATCTGACCGAGGGCATCGGCGAGACGGGCATCCGGGCCGCCTTCTTGAAGTGCGCCGTCGAGCACCACGAGATGAGTCCCGGCGTGGAGAGGACACTTCGCGCCGTGGCCAGGACGCACATCGCGACCGGGGCTCCGATCACGGTCCACACCTCGGCCGCAGAACGATCCGGGCGCCGCGTGGTGGAGGTGCTCTCCGAGGAAAAGGTGGACCTCGCGAAAGTCGTGATCGCCCACGCCGGCGACAGCTCTGACCTCGGCTATCTGGTAGCCCTGGCTGACACGGGCGCCATCCTCGGCATGGACCGCTTCGGTCTCGACGCCTACTGCCCGACGGAACAACGCATCTCCACGATCGTCTCTCTCGTGGAGCGCGGATATGCGGACCGAATGGTGCTCGGCCACGACGCCTCGTGCTTCATCGACTACTTCGGACCGCCGAGCCCTTTCATCGACTCCGTGCTGCCCAACTGGCATTTCGGGCACATCTCAGACGACGTATTGCCCGCGCTGGCCCGAAGGGGCGTGAGCGCAAAGAACATCGAGCAGATGATGGTGACGACGCCGGCGCGCTACTTCGCCTGACACTGGCCTCAAGTAGCGTCGTGCACCGGCAGGCGCAGCCCTGACCAGGGTTGATAACCGCTCAACTCCACCCGAGCACGTGTCGATACTTCCAGTCGTGATGCGGCTCGCCATGCGCGGCCACCTTGAGGATGCGGCCACGCCCTCGCTTGCGGTCCGACTGGGAGTGGGGATCGTCGTCGCATCGGCCGCGATCGTCGTCTCCACGATCTGGCTGATGTCGAACGGTGGGGACGTCCGCCGTGTCGCACTCATCGAAGTGGGTACCGCCGCGCTCGCACTGCTGTTCGGCTTCGTACGCCCCAGGGCCGAGCGGTCCTTGTGGCTCCTCAGCTTCCCGGCCCTCATCGTCGCCTCGCTCCTCGCCGACTCGGCGGCCTCCTCGAGGACCGGGATCACCTATGGATCACTTTTTACTCTCGTGTTCATCTACACGGGCCTTTCTCTCCGCAGAGGCACGAGCAGTCTGATCGCGCCTGTGGTGGGGGCGGCGTGGTACTTCTGCCAGACGACGTCGACGCCGATCACGATCATCCGGCTCCCGATCGCCGTGGCGATCTGGGTTGTGATAGGCGAGCTCCTCGCCTCTCGCACCGTTTCGTTGGAGAGTCAGATCGGCCAGCTGACCGACGCCGCCCATACCGACGCCCTCACCGGCCTCGCAAATCGTCGGGGCCTTGATGCCGCCCTTGCCGCCCTTGAGTGCGGCGACGCCGTCGTTCTCCTCGATCTCGATCACTTCAAACAGATCAACGACGAACGAGGCCATGCCGCCGGCGACGCCGTGATCCGAGAGTTCGCCGTCGCCCTACGCCAAAGCCTGCGAGCGACCGATATCGCGTGTCGTTATGGCGGTGAGGAGCTCGTCGCCATCGTCAAGGGTGGCAACGTCTCCACGGCCGCGGCCGTGTTGTGGAGGCTGCGGGCACGCTGGCGGTCGGCCGAGCACCCGACGTTCTCGGCCGGGGTGTGTGTCCACAAGACCGGCACCTCCGCTCAGACCCTTACCCAGGC
>JBOGHY010000286.1:0-4132 GCA_050742375.1 Acidimicrobiales bacterium
CCGATGCTCACCCAGGTCTTCACGGCGGCGCCGAAGGTGGGCTTTTGGATGTGCAACTCGAACGGCCCCTTCCACTTCGCCGTGCCGAGCGCCGTCGCCGTGGCGGGGCCGGACCTCTTCGTCGCCAATACCGGCAACGACACGATCACCGAGATGGCGGGCGGCTCGGGGTCTTACATCGCCAATTTCTGAGCGCTCCCGGCCGGCGTGGGCCCGCTCCCTCAGGCGGCCTCGTCCGGCACCGCCTCGTCGGCTCCGAGGACCGGAGAAAGCCGCCTCGGCCCCTGGAACAGATCCCTCGCCAGGCTCCAGACGGCAGCGTCGAGCACGGCGTCGACCTCTTGACCAGCGGCCGAGGAGCGCTCTCGGTCCTGACCTCAAGCTAGGCTCGAGCTGTTCGACGAGGTGACGGGCTTCGATCGTTTCGTTAGGTTTGCTCCGCCGGATCCTGCGTGTCTCACCGCGACCTCGGCGCGAGTCGCCGCCAGTCAACGCCACTTTCGCACGACGCAACTGCCCAAGCGACGGAATGGACTCGTCGATGATCGAGGCTAAGGGCCTGACCAAGCACTACGGCACGAAGCTCGCCGTCGACCAGCTCAGCTTTGACGTCCGCCCCGGCGTCGTGACCGGCTTCCTCGGGCCGAACGGCTCGGGCAAGTCGACGACGATGCGGATGATCATGGGCCTTGACTTTCCCAATGCCGGCAACGTCACTGTCAACGGTCGCCATTACCACGACCTCCCGTGGCCGCTGCACGAGGTCGGTTCGCTCCTCGAGGCGAGGTCGATCCATCCCGGGCGGAGCGCGCGAGCGCATCTCCAGATACTGGCCGAGTCGAATCACGTCCCGCTCGGTCGCGTCGACGAGGTCCTCGACGTCGTCGGGCTCTCCTCGGTGGCGAGCCAGCGCGCCGGCAAGTTCTCGCTCGGTATGGGCCAACGTCTCGGCATCGCCGCGGCACTGCTCGGCGATCCGGAGGTGCTGCTCTTCGACGAACCGGTGAACGGGCTCGACCCCGACGGGATCCGGTGGGTGCGCAACCTCCTGAAGGGCCTCGCGCGCGAGGGGCGCACGGTCTTCGTCTCGAGCCACTTGATGAGCGAGATGGCCCTCACTGCAGACGAGGTCGTGATCATCGGAAAGGGTCGCTTGATCGCTCAGATCCCGATCGACGAGCTACTCGCCAAGAGCCCGCAGCGTTTCGTCCGCGTCCGGTCGCCCGAGATTCAAAAGCTGAAGACGGCGCTCGAAGAACGTGGCGCGACAGCCTTGCTCGAAGAGGACGGCTCCCTTTCGGTGCGCGGCGCCGACGAGGTCGACATCGGCGAGCTCGCGGCGAGTATTCCGGTCGTCCTGCACGAGCTCGCGCCACAGTCAGCCTCTCTCGAGGAGGCCTTCATGGAGCTCACCGAGGACAGCATCGAGTACCACGGCGCAGAGATCGCGAGCTCCCCAGAACAGACGGGAGAGCGAGCGTGAGCGTCGCCGCGGTCCGAACGTCCCTGGAGTTGGCCGCGACCGGCGTGCACCGTCACGGGCCGCATCTGTTCTTGCTGGTCATCATCCTCGTCCTAGTCGCCGTTGGCCTCATCCTCTTTGTGCAGCGTCGCCGCGATCGCCGACCGCTCGAGGAGTCGACACCCGCTGCGCGGGTGCAGCAAGAGGCATCCGGGGCGGTCATAGGCGACCGCAGCGTGGCCGCCTCCCCGGCCCGAGCTCTCAAGAGCGTCACTCGGAGGGGCGGGGCGACGACTGAGATGGCCAAGCAGCTGCCGACGGGGCGCTACGGGATCGGCGGGCTACTGCGCTCGGAGTGGACCAAGCTGCGGACCGTCCGCTCGACGATGTGGACGCTCGGCGTGACGATCGTGCTCGGCATCGGGGTCAGTGCAATCGCGACTGCGGAGACCCGGGCGCACTGGTCGACGATGTCTCCTGGTTCTCGGGCGAGCTTCGACCCGACGAGTACGAGCCTCATCGGGATCTTCATTGGGCAGTTCGCGATCGGCATCCTCGGCGCGCTCGTGATCAGCGCCGAGTACAGCACCGGCACCATTCGGGCAACCTTTTCTGCAGCACCCCGCCGGCCACTCGTGCTCGTCGCGAAAGTGGTCGTGTTCGGCATCGTCGCCCTCGTCGTCGCGGGGGTCGCCGCCTTCCTCGCATTCTTCCTCGGCCAGGCGCTCCTCGGTGCCCCCGCGACCCACGCGACGCTCGCCAGTCCCGGCGCGCTCCGGGAGGTTGTGGGAAGCGGGCTCTACGTCGGCGTGATCGGCCTTTTCGCGCTCGGTCTTGGGACGATCATCCGCCATACCGCAGGGGCGATCAGCGCGTTCATTGGGGTCCTGCTCGTGCTGCCGCTGATCAACCAGGCACTGCCGACCTCGATCACGCTCGACGTGCGGCGCTTCCTCCCCGGAAGCATCGGCGCGACGATGATCTCGCTCCATGTTGGGCCGCACCTCTTCTCCCCCTGGACCGGCCTGCTCGTGCTCTGCGGTTACACGCTCGGAGCGCTCATCATCGGCGGGGCGCTGCTCGTACGAAGAGACGCGTAGCCGGACGCCCTCTGCGTGCCGCCTCGCTTGGCGACCTGCAGCCAGCAGGAGCGATTACCCGGCCGATACCGTTGACCAGGTGAGCGAGACGTCTGCCGCCATCGCCTGTGTCTACTGCGGCGCTCGTCACAGCCGGGCCGTCGACGTGCGCGCTTGCTGGGAGCGCTCGACACAACCTGGCGCCTCGTCTTTTCCGGGAACCCGCAGGGTGGCTATCGCGGAACAGGCGCCGGCAGCGGCGCCGGCGGGGGCCATGGGTCCGGTGCTCGGGCGCAGCGTGGTGGTGGCGTCGGGACAGACGCCGCCCGTGGCGTGGGCACTCTGCGATCGGGCCGGCGGCGGGATCGACCAGCTCGAGCAGGCGTGGCGCGAACGGACACCGCTCGTGATCGAGGTCGGAGACGAGACGCCGAGCGACGAGGTGGAGCGCGGTCCGGTGTGGTCCCTCTCGCCGTTGTTCGCGTTTCCAGGCGAGCGGCGTTCCCACTTCACCTTTGCCAACGCCATCGATGCACGCGATGGCGCCAACCGATGGCACCTCGCGGAGGAGGCGGTGCGCCTTGGCGCGACCGCCGGCGGACCGGCCGACGTGGTGTTGGCCGATGGGCGGCCGGCCTATTGCGACGGCGGACCGCTGCAGTGGCACGGCGCCGTCGGTGAGGCGGCGGTCGTGCCCAGCCTCTCGCTCTTGGCCGGCTCCCTCGTCCCCTTCGGCTCGAACAGCACCGATGCCCTCTTGGCGCCCGACCAGCTGGCTGCGGTGACCCACCCCGGTGGGGCAGCTCGCATCATCGCCCCGGCGGGATCCGGCAAGACGCGGGTGCTCACCGAGCGGGCACGTCACCTATTGCGACGGTGGAACGTGCCAGGGACGGCCGTCACGCTGGTCGCTTTCAACAAGCGGGCGGCGGATGAGATGAGAGAGCGGACGCCCGATCTGCCCGAGCTGCAGGTTCGAACGCTGAACGCCCTTGGCCTGTCGCTCGTGACTCGGTCCGAACCTGCGACCACGATCGACGAGCGCGAGGTTCGCTCGATCCTCGACACCCTGGTCGACCTCCCCCGACGGGCCAATACGGACCCGGCTGCGGCGTGGATCGAAGCCCTCTCGGCGGTGCGCCTCGGGCTGCAGAGCCCGGCCGAGGTGGAGGCCCAATTCGGCGGCGACGTGGACGGCCTTGCCAGGGTGTTCGAGTCCTACCGACGTCTCCTTGCCGACCGACGCGTCGTCGACTTCGACGAGCAGATCTACCGGGCGATCGAGATCTTCCTCACCGACCCGGGGGCCCGTCGATCGGCGCGGGCGACGTGTCGGCTGCTCCTCGTCGACGAGTTCCAAGATCTCACCCCCGCCCATCTCCTCCTCATCCGCTTGCTGGCGGGTCCCGAAGGTGCGGTGTTCGGGGTGGGCGACGACGATCAAACGATCTACGGCTACTCGGGTGCCTCACCGGAGTGGCTCATCGACTACTGACACTTCTTCCCGGGAGCCGGCGAGCACTCACTCGAGGTCAACTACCGATGCCCGATGCCCGTTACCAGGGCGACTTGGACGTTGCTCACCCACAAC
>JBOGHY010000287.1:0-4555 GCA_050742375.1 Acidimicrobiales bacterium
CGCCGTCTGCGACGAGCTCGGCGTAACGGGCGGCGCAGATCGCGAGCATCCTCGTCGTGATCGCGTCGGGGTCGACGGGGGCGCCGCAAAGATGGTCGAGCGACGTCGCCGCGGCGGCGAGCCCGGACCCGTCGGCCTCTCCGCCCGGACGATCGCCGAGGGGCCACCCGCAGTTGATCCCGATCCCGACCACGATGCCGTCGGGCGGCACGGACTCGGCGAGCACGCCGGCGAGCTTCTTTCCCTCATCGGTCCCCGCCAGCTCCGCCGCCGTGGCCGCGCTCTCCCCCGCCACGAGATCGTTCGGCCACTTGCACGCCGTCTCGACTCCCGTCTCGGCCGCGATCGCCTCGGCGGCCGAGACAGCGACGAGCCAGCCGAGAAGGAACCGGCGATCCGCCGGCAGGCGCGGGCGATAGAGCATCGAGCAGAGCACCGAGCCGCCAGGAGTGTCGTGCCAGGCCCGCCCGAGCCGCCCCTTGCCGGCGCTCTGGGTCCGGGCAATGACGGCGGCGCCCTCGGGCGCCCCGGCGGCGGCCCGGACGACGAGGTAGCTGTTCGTCGAGTCCACGGTCTCGAGGCGCTCAGGAGCGGCAAAGAACCGGGTCTCGTGCCGAGCGGCGGGCATCACGAGACGGTACCGCTCAGCCGGCTGGCCGCTTTGAAGGCAACCGCACCCGAGCCCGTCGCGAAGGCACAGCAATCACACGCAGCTCGTTCTGGACTACACCCCGGCTTTCTTACATCACTACCGATGATTTTCGTCGACACCTCGTTTTGGCTCGCGCTGCAAAACCGCCGCGACGGGAGACACGACGAATCACGTCCGGGGCGAGACCTGGACGTTCCTGAGACGGCGCGCTGGGCACTTCGCGGCCGTGTCCTTCCTCGAGGTCCTGGGGAGCTCGCCACGCGTACGGATGACTCCGGTGAGCCAGGAGTCAGAGGAGCGAACCCTCTCGTGGCCGCGACAGCACGACGAACGCGACGACGACTTCCGCGCCGCCGGATACGTCGAGCTCCATGCCTAGGGCGCAGGGGTGTTGACGGCGGGTTTATCTGGCCACGCTTTGGCGGTCCGAGCCCTTCCCCAGCGGCAGCGCGCCTCGGAGGCCCAAAAGAAAGTCGTTCCGGGACCTTGACCGGCCGCTCCACATGAGAAGCAGTTCCGACCGGCGAACGGCCATATGCATCTCGAACGGCTGCGCACCGCGCTCGACGCACACGTCGCTCGAGGTGTTACGCCGGCTCCCTCGGCGAGATAGAGGTAGCACCGAGCGCCGGTTCGGTGACATGGTTGCGGTCAGTCGGCAGTGAGCCGTTCGACGGGTTGACCAGTGATATCTGCGATGAGCGCAAAGTCCCTGTCATCGTGTAGGACGGTGAGCTGCGCCAACTCGGCAGTGGCGGCGATGAGCAGGTCCGGGATCGATGCCGTCCGGTGCTGACCGCGTTTCGCGAGCGCGACTTGTACCTCCACGGAGCGGTCTTCGATCGCCGGAGTGAGATACTCGACCGGCATGCGGGCGAGCGGCGGGCGTTCGTAGCCTGCCCGCAGATCTTTCCCGGACCGGGACGAGAAGCCGACCTCGAGTCGGGTGACTGTACAGACTCGGACCAAGCCACGCTCAATCCTGGCGGCCCACTCTTCGGCGTCCGGGCTATGGCCTAGCCGGACCAGAGCCGACTTGTCGATCAGCCACGTGGTCACGACCAGGCCTGTCGCATGACGTCAGCATCGGCTAGATCGGTGAACGTGTCAGCGAACGCCACCAGGTGTTCCACGCTCACGTGTGGAGCAGCATCGTCGTCACGTTCGCGGGACAGGATCCGTCGGATGTACGCGGTACGCGACAAGCCGACTCGTCGAGCCCTGGCGTCGATTGCGGCCAAGACGTCGTCCGGCAGGTCACGTATCAAGATGTCGGGCATTGTGTCCTCCTCTGGATGATATCGGATGATATCATCAGTGCCCGGCATATCTGGCGCCGTGTCCCAAACGGCTCTTTCCTCCTGGGCGCCCGCGCGCACCGGTGCGCGGATCCGAGGTGAACAAGACGCGACCCGCGGTGATCGTCAGCAACGACGGTGCGAACCAGACGGCCAAGCGGATCTACCCGTTCCAAGTTCTGCTGCCAGCCGAGATGACTGGGTTGGAGCGCGACTCGAAGGCCCAGGTCGAGCAGATTCGGTCGGTAGCCGGCGAGCGCACCGGTCGACGGGTTGGAGCGATCCCAGCTCCCGAAATGAGCCACATCGACGAGGCTCTTCGCCTCCAGCTCGGACTTTAGGAGTGCTCCGCCTGCGCGAGCAACCTGCGTCGAGCCCGTAATCAAGGCTTTCGACAGCGCCTCGGCGATGCATCTTCAACCGGTCAACGAGACGTCGGCAACGACAATGCGGACCTCTACGGGCCGCCCTTGTGAGGTGGCGAGACCGACCACGCTTCCGCCATGATCGTGCTGCTTCTACGAGGAAGGTGAGACGTGTTCGAGAAGGTGCTGATCGCCAACCGGGGCGAGATCGCGGTCCGCGTCATCCGGACCCTTCGAGAGCTCGGCATCCCGAGCGTGGCGATCTACTCCGAGCTCGATCGCGACGCCCTCCACGTGCGTCTCGCCGACGAGGCCTACGCCCTCGGCGGTGAGACGGCGAAGGACAGCTACCTCAACACCTCCGCCATCCTCGACGTGCTGTCGCGCTCGGGCGCCGAAGCCGTCCATCCGGGCTACGGCTTCTTCTCCGAGAACGCCGACTTCGCCCGGGCCATCGCAGACGCCGGTGCCGTCTTCGTCGGGCCGCCGCCCGAGGCTATCGAGGTGATGGGAGACAAGATCAGCTCCCGCCTCGCCGCTGAGCGGGCCGGGGTGGCCGGGGTCCCGGGCCGGAACGAGCCGCTCAGAGATCCGGCTGAGGTCGTCTCTTTCGGCGAGGAGCACGGCTGGCCCGTGGCAATAAAGGCCGCCTTCGGCGGCGGCGGCAGGGGCATGAAGGTCGTGGGTAGCCCGAGCGAGGCGCCCGAGGCGATGGAGTCGGCGGCCCGCGAGGCTGAGGCCTACTTCGGGCGTCCCGAGGTGTACCTCGAGCGTTACCTGAGCTGGCCCCGCCACATCGAGATGCAGGTCTTCGCCGACCGCCACGGCAACGCCGTCTGGCTCGGGGAGCGCGACTGCTCCTTCCAGCGTCGCCACCAAAAGCTCGTCGAGGAGACCCCCGCCGCAGACTTCCCCGATGAGACGCGCCGCCAGATGGGCGAGGCGTCCTTGCGGATCTGCCATCAGTGCGGCTACGAGGGCGCCGGTACCGTCGAATACCTGTACGAGAACGGAGCCTTCTACTTCCTCGAGATGAACACCCGGCTCCAGGTCGAGCACCCCGTCACCGAGCTCGTCACCGGCATCGACCTCGTCGCCTGGCAGCTCGCCGTGGCGGCGGGAGAGCCGCTCGGCTTCGGCCAGGAGGACCTCGCTCCGCTCCTTCGGGGACATGCGATCGAGTGCCGCATAAACGCCGAGGATCCCGCTGGGGGCCGGTTCCTGCCGAGCCCGGGGCGCATCTCCGCCTTCTCGGCCGCCGGAGGATTTGGCGTGCGGACGGACACCGGCTACGAGCGCGGCGACAGCGTCAGCCAGTTCTACGACAACCTCGTCGCCAAGCTCGTCGTCTGGGCAGAGGACCGCGAGGGGGCCCGGCGCCGGATGCTTCGTGCGCTCAGAGAGACCGTCGTGGAGGGGATCGCGACGACGATCCCGGCGCACGAGGCCATCTTGTCGCACCCCGATTTCGCCGCCGCGCAGCACTCCACGCGCTGGGTGGAAGAGCGCCTCGACCTGTCGTCGGTCGGAGCCCACGGCGGGGCGACCGACATCCCGGCCCCGGGTGAGAGCCGCGTCCTTCGCGAGGTGGACGCCGAGGTCGACGGGCGCCGCTACCGCGTGAAGCTGTGGGTGCCCGACGCCGGGGGGTTCGTGGCGCCAGGCCCGGCAGGTTCGGGACACTCCGGTGCCGGCGCCGAGAAGGGTGCCGCCCCAGGCCGGCCGGCGGGACGGTCGCGGTCGTCGGGGGGGCCGGCAGCGGGGGGCGACGGGAGGCTGAGCGTCCCGATGCAGGGCACGATCGTAAAGGTGCTCGTCTCCGAGGGCGACAGCGTCGAGGCGGGCCAGACCATCTGCGTGCTCGAGGCGATGAAGATGGAGAACCCGATCACGGCCGGGCGCGCGGGAGTGGTGAAAGAGCTCAGGGTGAAGCCAGGAGACGCGCTCGGCGCAGGCGACGTGGTGGCGGTGCTCGAATGAGCGATCCCCCGGAAAAGCCGCGTTGGGAAAGGGAGTTGGAGCCATGACCAGCTTGCCGAACAAGGCCTCCCTCAAGGAACGAGCGGCCTCGGGCGTCGCCGTCGACGAGGCGGCCCTTCTCGCGCTGTCGCATCGCGTCCACGAGCTCGCCGAGCTCGGCTTCGAGGAGCACGCCTCGGCGACCGCCTGCGCCGAGGAGCTCTCCTCGGGCGGCCTCGAGGTCGAAGCCGGCGTCGCCGGCCTTCCGACCGCATTCGTCG
>JBOGHY010000288.1:0-6448 GCA_050742375.1 Acidimicrobiales bacterium
TCCCTCGTCGCGAACGGGCCCCGCCTCCCAGAGGTCGTCTACTGGGCGGGCAAGGCGTCTTTTCCGATGACTGTCGAGACACGACCGCGTTCATGTCTTGCCGGCTACTTCTGCAACCCGACGCACACTCGTTTTTCTCATGGCACCCGCCGCCTGTACGCCCGCCGGCTGTGGTACTGCGTGGGGAACATCCCACCGGGCTTCGTCTTCCACGAGTACATCTGGATCGTCGACAAGACGGGGCACCGCACACCCGGGGTGAGGCTGAACATTCCCTGCAGGCCGTAGCCACCCCAGCAGAACCAAAGCTACGCACAGCGACGCCCGTCAGGTCCACCAGCGCGTGAGGCGCGTCCGGTCCGCCCACGCTGAGGCGGGTCAGGTCCGCCGGCCGCCGACCGGGGAGGGGCGGTCCGTCGTCTCGATGGCGGCATCAAGGCGCGCAAGTGTGGTGCTGCGACCGAGCACCTCGAGCGACTCGAAGAGCGGGAGGCCGACGCTGTGCCCGAGCGTGGCGACCCGCACCGGCGCCTGCGCCTTGTTGAGCTTGCGACCCTGTGCCGCCCCGACGTCCTCCAGGGCCGACCGCAGCAACGGCGCCTCCCAGCTCTCGAGGGCGGCGTAAGCGGATCGGACGCCCGTCAGGATGGCGCCTGCCCCGGCGTCACCCTCGATCGCCTTCGCCCACGACGTCGGGTCGGGGTTGAACCCGTCCGTGGCGACGAAGCCCACGTAGGAGGCGACCTCGGAGAGCACGGTCACCCGCTCTTGAACGAGCGGGGCGAGGCGGTCCCAGCTCGCGACGGCATCCGGACCGACCGAACCCGTCTCGGCGGCATAGTCCTGGCAACGTTCGGTGAACTCGGTCGGCGAGAGCGCCCGGATGTAGATGCCGTTGAAATGCAGGAGCTTTCTCTCGTCGAAGTACGCCGGCGAGTGGTTGACGTCTTCAAGCCTGAAGGCCTCGACAAGCTCGGCGCGGGTGAAGAGCTCGCGACCGTCGGGGAAGCTCCAACCGAGAAGGGCGAGGTAGTTGGCCATCGCCTCGGGGAGGTATCCCTGGGCTCGGTAGTCCTCGATGGCGACCTTGTCGCGGCGCTTGGAGATCTTCTTGCGTGCCTCGTTCACGAGCAGCGGCAGGTGGGCGAAGCGGGGAAGGGGCCGTGGTTCTCCGGCGGCGTTGAGGGCCTCCCACACGAGGATCGCCTTGGGGGTGGTCGGCAGGTGCTCCTCGGCCCTTATCACCTCGGAGATGGCCATCTCCCGGTCGTCGACGACGACTGCGAGCACGAAGAGGGCGTCGCCGTTCGACTTCACGGCGACGAAATCGGCGAGAGTGGAGTTGGAAAAGGCGACCTCGCCCCTTATGAGATCGTGCACGACGGTGGTCCCCGACCTCGGCACCTTGAACCTGAGCGCCCTTCCGGGGCCCTTCGAAAGCCCCCTTTCCCTGCAGAACCCGTCGTAACCGGGGCGCCCGTATCCCTTTGTCCGCTCCCGCACGAGCTCGGGCGAGCAGTCACAGGCGTAGAGGTGGCCGGCGCCGAAGAGAAGGTCGGCCGCCGCCTTGTAGAGATCCGAGCGCTCGGACTGCAGGAAAGGCCCCTCGTCCCAGGGCACCCCGAGCCACTCGAGGGCGCTCTCGATGCCGGCGTAATGCTCAGGCGCGTTGCGCTCCCGGTCCGTGTCCTCGATGCGAAGGACGAAGCTGCCCCCGGACCTCCGGGCGACGCACCAGTTGTAAAGGGCCGTCCGGGCGGTGCCGACGTGGAAATAGCCGGTCGGTGACGGAGCGATCCGGGTGCGCGCCGCACCCCCGTGCCCGGGGCTCACTCCCCGGCGACCGAGATCGCCTGCTTCGGGCAGGACCGTACGCACTCGAGCACCTTGTCGCGAAGCTCCTCGCCCGGATTCTCGTTGAGGACGTAGAGGTTGTCGTCGTCACGTACTTCGAAGACCTCGGGGAGGATCCCCATGCAGATCGCGTTCGACTCGCACAGGTCGTAGTCAACGACGACTCGCATCCAAGGCTCCTTTGTGGTCGCGCTCCCCCGTGGAGCGGTCGGCTGGGCCGGCCCTCCGGGCCCGCAGCGATGGTAGGCGTTCCCCGCCGAGGGCGTCGGCGGCCCGCCGCTGGCGTCGGCTTCCGAGGGCGACGGCGGCCTCCTGGGCGCGTGGCCAGGTATCGTCACCGCCGTGAGCCGGAGGATACCGTCAGAGGTCCTGAAGCAACTCGCCGCCGTGCCCCTCTTCTCGAGATGCTCGCAGAGAGAGCTGCGCCTCATCGCCTCTCTCGGGAGCGAGATCTCCGTCCGGGCGGGCGAGCCGCTCACGGTCGAGGGCCGGCCGGGATCGGAGTTCTGCCTCCTGCGAAATGGCGAAGCGACCTGCCACGTCGGCGACCGCGAAGTGGCCCGCCTGGGGCCAGGAGAGTACTTCGGGGAGATCGCCCTTTTGACGAGCCGTCCTCGCACCGCCACCGTCCGGGCGGTGACCGATGCCGCCGTCGTGGTCCTCGACCGCCGCGAATTCTTTGCCCTGCTCGATGAGGCTCCCAGCATCGCCCGCAAGATGCTCTCGGTATTGGCGGAGCGCCTGTCGCCGTAGCCGACCGATCCAGGCGGAGCACGTACCTCGGTCATCGGCCGGGCGGCGGCACCTCACTCTCGTCGAGGAGGGTGACGAGGCGGACGACGAAAAGTGCCTGGGCCGAGTTGAGCTTCTTCCGGGCCATGTCCGGGGCGAACCACGCCGCCCGGTCTACCTCGGGAAAGGTCAGGGTCCGCCCCGACCTGGGTGGCCATTCGATCTCACAGGAGTTCGAGGAGATCTCCGAGACGTCGAGGTCGCCCTCGACTGCGAAACAGGTGACGACCTTGCCGCTCTGCTGGCGCACCTCGCCGAGGTAAAGGCGGTCGCCGGCCGGCGGCGGGCTCCCTATCTCCTCGGCGAACTCGCGCTCGGCGGCGGCGAGCGGAAGCTCGCCGCTCCCGTGCTCGCCCTTTGGGATGGTCCAGGCGCCGAGATCGGCCTTGGCGAAGTACGGGCCACCAGGGTGGGCTAATAGCACCTCGAGCTCCGGGCCAACAGAGGCGGCAGCGCCCTCCTTGGATCCGGCGGCCGCAGCGGTCGCACCAGGGGCGCCACGAGGAGGACGCCGGAAGACGAGCAGCCCGGCGCTCAGCCGCGGGCTCAGATGCTCGGCGCCTCCCGCCAGCGCCCGAACACCTCCGCCATCGCATCCATGATCTCGCCGACGGAGCAGTAGGCCGCCACGGCAGCCTCGATCGCCGGCATGAGATTGCGCTCGGGCGCCCGAGCCGTCTCGGTCACCTCGGCGAGCGCCGCCGCGGCGACGTCCGGGCTCCGTCCGGCGCGGACGTCGCTCAACCGCTTGCACTGGAGCTCCTCGACCTCGGCGCCGATGTGGAGCGTCTCGGGCGGCGCCTCCTCGTTTCCCTCCTCGAAGCCGGTAACGCCGACGATCTGGCGGGCGCCGCTCGACAGCTTCTGCTCGAAGACGTAGGCGGCGTCGGCGATCTCGCCCTGGAACCACCCCTGCTCGATCCCGGCGTAGACCCCTTCGAGGATCGATCCGGCTCCGAGGCCGTCGAGACGGGCGAAGATCTCCTCAGCCCGCCTCTCCATCTCGTCGGTGAGCTCTTCTAAGAAGTACGACCCGCCGAGCGGATCGGCCACGTTCGCCACCCCCGTCTCGTGTGCGATCACCTGCTGGGTCCGAAGGGCGATGCGGGCTGCCCTCTCGGTAGGGAGGGCGAGCACCTCGTCCATCGAGTTCGTATGCAGGCTCTGGGTGCCTCCGAGCACCCCTGCGAGCGCCTCGACGGCCGTTCGGACGACGTTCACCTCCGGCTGCTGGGCCGTGAGGGAGCAGCCCGCCGTCTGGGTGTGAAAGCGCAGCCTCAGGGAACCCTCGGCGCTCGCCCCGTACCGCTCCGAGAGCCACCGGGCCCAGATGCGCCGGGCGGCTCGGTACTTGGCTATCTCCTCGAAGAAGTCGATGTGGGCGTTGAAGAAGAAGCTGAGCCTCGGGGCGAACTCGTCCACGTCGAGACCCGCCTCGATCGCCGCCTCGACGTAGGCGAAGCCATTGGCGAGGGTGAAGGCAAGCTCCTGGACCGCCGTCGAGCCCGCCTCGCGGATGTGGTAGCCCGAGACCGAGATGGTGTGCCACTTCGGCATCTCGGCGGCGCAGAAGGCGATCATGTCGGTGACGATCCGCATCGAGGGGCGGGGCGGGTAGAAGTACTCCTTCTGGGCCTGGTACTCCTTCAAGATGTCGTTCTGGATCGTCCCGCCGAGCTGGCGGCGAGGCGTACCGGAGGCCTCTGCGGCAACGAAGTACATGGCGAGCAGGATCGCTGCGGGACAGTTGATCGTCATAGACGTCGTGACGGCGCCGAGGTCGATGCCCGCGAAGAGGTCCCGCACGTCGGCAAGGGTGTCGACTGCGACGCCACAACGGCCGACCTCGCCGAGAGAGCAGGGATCGTCGGAGTCGCGACCCATGAGCGTCGGCAGGTCAAAAGCGGTCGAGAGCCCGTCCCCGCCGGAGCGAAGGATCTCCTTGAACCTGACGTTGGTGTCCTCGGCGGTGCCGAAGCCGGCGAAGAGCCGCATCGTCCACAACTTGGAGCGGTACATCGACGCGTACGGTCCGCGTGTGTAGGGAAAGACGCCCGGGTACCCCCCGTCCTCGGGCCCGTAGACCGGTTCGAGGCCGATCCCCGAGATGGTCTCGAACTCGGCCTCGCGTAGTCGGGCGGCGTCGTAGAGCTCCCGGAAAGCCGCCTCCCGACCACCGGCCGCTGGCTCGCTCACGCCCTCCACTCTACGGGCGGGGGCGGCGGGTCCTCGATCGCGACGACCACCTGGTTGCGTCCCCGGCGCTTGGCCTCGTACATGGCGGCGTCGGCGGACTCTATGACGGCGTCGGCGACGTAGTGCGTCTCGGCAAGGGGGGCAACCCCGATCGATATGCGGATGGGGAGCTCGCCGGCGAGCTCGGCGAGGTCGAGAGAGGCGATGCGGTCGCGCAGCGCCTCGGCGATCGCCGCACCCGCCGAGAGCTCGGTGTCCGGCAGCAGCGCCACGAATTCCTCCCCGCCGTATCGGGCGAGCAGGTCGTGACGGCGCAGGCGCTCCTTGAGGCCGATGGCGATCCGCTGCAGGACGACGTCGCCGACCGAGTGGCCGTAGGTGTCGTTCACCGGCTTGAAGTGGTCGATGTCCATGAAGAGCACCGTCGCCTGCTCGCCCTGGCGCGCCCGGCGCCCGATGGCGTGCTCCACCGCCTCCACGAGCGCCCGCCTGTTGGCGAGCCCGGTGAGCATGTCGGTGAGCGCCTCGGTGCGGACGGCCTCGAGGCGCCTGGCGTTGACGACCGCCGTGGCGCACTGATCGGCGAAGAACTCGAGCGCCTGCACGTGAGCCCTGTCCGGCAGGAGCCCGTTTACCGGCCCGTCCAGCGAGATGAGCCCGAGCACCTCGCTGTCTGGGGCGATGAAGGGCACGGTCAGCATGTCCTCGACGTGCCACTGGCCGTCGCGCCATGTCGGATCCGGCTCGGGGGTGTTCAGCTTTGCGCTCAGCTCGTCGGGCAGGAGGAAGCGCCTGTGGTCGAGGAGGTACGAACGACTGATCAGCATGTCGGCCTGCATCGCCGGCGCGAACTCGGCAAGGGTCATGGTGTTGGAGCGAAGCTCGGCGTCCTCCTCCCGGCTCAAGCCCACCGTGGCCCGGACCTCGAGGGAGGAGCCGTCGACGAGCAGGTAGATGGCTGCACGCCGGAACCCGCCGGCGTTCGACATCGCCGAGGCGATCCCCGCCAGCACCTCGTCGAGGGCGACCTCGCCGCGCACCTGGGCGCTCGCCGCCATGAGGGCCTCGAGCTGGCCCCGTTGCGCCTCGGCCACGGCGAGAGCGGCGCCCTCCTTCGCCCGCGCACGAACGACCTCGAGCCCTACGACGGCGAGCTCGGCGAGCGTCTCGAGCATGAGCGCCTGATCGGGCGCCGGCAGCTCGCCCGACAAGGGATCGTCCGGGTTCAAAAAGCCTACGGCGCCGCCGTCGGAGCCCACGAGGGGCGCAAAGAGGAGCGATCCCTGTTGCCACGAGCGCGAGGGCACCGACACGCCGGTCGAGAGGATCCCGGCCCGGACGTCGTCCCGGTCTCGCACGGCGTGGGCTGCGGGCACCCAATGGACGCCGCCGAAGCGGATGGCCGCGTGGCTGAGCGCCTCGAAGGCTGCCGAGCCAAGGGCGCGGGAGCGGAGCTGCCTCTCGTCGTCGGGCCGAAGCCCCGAGACCGCGCGGTAGCTGAAGGTGCCGTCGTCGCCCCGAAGGGCGAGGGCGCAGGCGGCGTAGCCGAGCGAGGATCTCGCCGTCGCGACGATGAGGTCGAGGAGCGTCTGCTCGTCGTGGATGG